>CAJYHH010000983.1 GCA_913773825.1 Candidatus Sericytochromatia bacterium
CCAATATCAGTAAATAGCCTTCATGCTCCCGCACAAACATCGGATTGCTCAATTTGAGATCAGGCCCGAGCTCACGCAATAGCTGCCCCCGATCATCTACTTCTAAAACAGCCCGACGACCACTGTCAGCAATCCAAAAAGTGCCGCGCGGGCTCAATTGAGCATCGCAGGGACTGAGTAAACCTTCCTCATATTCCCAGCTAATCTCATGCTCTCGATTACAGACAAAAACTCGCGCACCCAGCAAATCCACAATTAAAAATGATTCCCGATCCGCTTCTCGCCACCAACTGGCGCGGACGGGGCTGATTAAACCCTGAGCAGCGCCTATTTCCCAAATTAAACCCTCTGGTCCTAATTCGCAAACCCGGCCCGCAGCATCACAGACCAGCAAACGCTGAGCGGGCAATTGGCAAACATCAACTGGCCGCTCAATCCCGCAGTTTGAAAGATCCAATTGCCCTAATAAAGCCTGAGCTGCAGTAGGGTTTAATAGCAAGAGCTGACTGCGGGCCGGAATCGGTACCAGATACTGACCCGGCAGGCCCAGGCTGTCGCTTTCTAGCATCTGGGTCTGATAAAAGCTTGATTTTGAAGCGTCTTTAAGCGGGTAAGTGCGGATAACGCTAACCGGCCAATCCAGATCGACAAAAGAGGCTTCCAGGGCTGAGCGTTTTAAAACATCAGGTTCGATGCCGCTAAACTGGAGCAAATAAGTATCCAGGTTGGGCTCGTGTTGAGCAAAAGGATTAAGGGATTCAAAACCGGCTGGCCAAACAGGCTCTGAAACCTCTAAAAATTGTTGGGATTCAGTTAATAAACCCCTCAGCCCGATTTGTATCATCCCGGCCTGGCCTTTTAGCGTCTGAACCGTCACAAGCCAATGAGTGCGTGACGGTGATAATAATAAAGGGCCTGAAATCTTGTATGCATTAAGCTCAAGGCTTTTTAAAATACCCAGACGCGCTGTATCCAGGGAGTGCAAACTGTGTTCACCCGCCTGAAGCAACAAATAACGCGGATCTGGGGCCAGAGCCAGACTGCCCAGCGGGCCCAGTTTGAGCTTAAACTGACTGAGATGGCTTTGAACAGGATGCCAACGCAGCAAGGTTTGACTGCCGTTGCTAATCCAAAAGGCCTGGGCATCTGGATCTGCTGCCAGATAAATCCGCCGCTCAAGTGAATCTGTGAAGTCCCCGATCTGGCTTAAATCCATGCGAGCAAGCATGTCATGTTGATGCGGGCAAATCTGAATCAGTTCTGCAGTCAACTGATCGATTAAGAGAACATAGGCTCCCATCAGCCAAAGCTCATAGCGCTGATCAGCAGAACGCAGACAATTTGCTTTGAGCGCCCAAAGATGTTCAGGGTCAGCAATGAAATAACTCCCAAAGGGATCGGCCCACAGTTGCCCGTGAGCAGCGGGTTGAAACAAGCGGCGGGGCTGGCCTGTCAGACCCTCAAGCGCCAGATGCGGGACCGAAGCAGATGCCGCAGACGCCGAATCTAAGCGCAGCAGACGTCGCTGCCCGGCTCGCAGTTGATAAAGCCCTTCATCATCAAAGCCATAGCGAACCAGGCTAGAAGCCTGTGTTAAAGCTGAAACACGAGCCTGAAGCAAGGTCTGAAGCTGGTCCTGACAGGACTCAAGTTGGGCTGCCGAAAATTTTGCCCTGAGCCCGGGGATGGCTGACTCAAGATAAAACAAGCTGATTTCTCCTGATTTGCCGTCAGCCTACCATACCTCCCGAGGGCTTGCCAGAGGTCTGTTTAGCGGGTTATTCAAAGCTTTAAACCCTATAAACAGCCTAGCTTGAGCGGCTCAAAATAGTTTAAAACATTTAGGTCCTCAGTCTGCATATTAATCTGCTTAATCTGCAGCTTAATCAGCTAACTGGCAGGAGCATCTTTGAAATGATCAATCAGGAGATCGTTTTTGAGTGGTGTTTTTGTATTTAAAACCCCTAATCCTTGTCTCTCACGACTAACTGCTGCAAGAGCTCTGTTGTTGCTTTCAGCATGCAAGCTGAACACTTTTTCGCTAAGGCTTCAGCAGCCTTTCAGTCTGATCTCAGGATCTTCTCAGCTGTTTTTGCCAGACTAACTGTGTCCCCCAAAGGAGACAAAGCATTCAGAAGGGAAGATTTAAAACAATGAAAAAACTGATACTTTCTCTGGCTCTGACAACGCTCGCATTCTCTTCTTACGGCCTGAAAAACAGTGAAATGGCTTTAGCAGCTCCGGCTCAACGTTCTCAGATCGCCGTGACGGCTCCGGTTCAGATTCAGGGCAAAACTACGCCTGAGCAGGACGCCCGGCTGATTTTGGATCGGGTTAAAATTGCCCGGGCCTGGATTCAACAGCATGATTCACCTGAAGCCATGCGCCAGGTCAGAGACGCACTTCAGACGATGCGTCAGATGAAGACCAAATTGACCCTACCGTTAGAAGAAATGATTTATTCAGCCCGCAGCGGCAAGTTACTAGATGCAAAGGGCACAGTCCTTCAGAATCTCGTGCCGATTGAGCGCGCAATTGACGAAATGGCGGCATATGTCAAACCACATCCGCAGGCTATAGCCCATCTTAACAAAATGAAGTCTCATCTTACTCAGGCTCGTGAGCACCTAAAAGCCAAAAACGAAACAGCGGCTAAAACGTCGCTTAAACTCGCCGATATTGAGCTGGCCCAATTTGAAGTTGATTTGCCGGTGACGTTCACTGAAGCCAAGCTGCATCAAGCTTTTGGAGCCTTAGGTAACCAACAGCCTGGCCTGGCGGATCAATTGCTTCAGGAGATTCAGAATAATCTGATTGAGCGCTCTGCGATCTCTTTGCTGAGGCCCGCCCAGTCCTAATCTATTAGCTCTCCTTAATTAGGTTAGTAGGCTCAAGCGTTTAATGCCCTCTGCCCACCAGCAGAGGGCTTTTTTTAACTCAACAGCGCTGAAAAAGGCCAAAATTTTTCATCGCGTCTTTCGCAAACGCGATGATTTTGTCTTTAAAAGCAAGCCTCTGACAGATAACTGTTTGCGTTCTAATTTGTTTAAAGCAGTGTTTAAAGCAGTTTTGCGAGTTTTGTTTTGGTCAGGGGCTTAATGACAAAATCCGTTACGGTAGGATGGGCTTGAGCTTGAAACTGGTCATCGAGGCTCACAGAAGAGGAGAGCATGTAAATCCTGATCCCATGGTCAGGCAACGTTTGGTTCAATTGCTCCAAAAATTCCCAGCCATTCATGCCGGGCAAGTTAATATCCAGGAAGATCAGCTCAGGATACTGGCCAGAATGCTGTTTGCAGAGCCAACTGAGCGCCTCATCAGCGCTCAGAAAACATTTTACTTCTTGAGCTAGACCCTGGCTAAGAATAACTTTTTCACAAATCAGATTGTTGACAGAATCGTCATCAATTACGACAACAGGACACGGCATAAGCAAATTACCCTCTGATGACAAATTTTTTTTTGAAATACGCTAAATATAATGATTTTGTTGGCGAACTCATCTTAATTTTAATCAATCAAAGATGATCATGAACCATAACAAATTAATAAGATTAAGTTATGGTTTGACTCTGCTTTGCGGCAAGAACTTTAAACCAAAATTTTAAGTAATTGTTTTTAAACATTTATAGGGTTTGCTTATTTTGTGCAAGCAGTCTGAGAGAGGCTGAAGCGTATAACACTTTTGTTATTTCATACAGTAAATTTTTTTTGCGCAGATATGAGTAGATATGCGCAGATAATAGCTCAACAGAATGCTAAACCAGACGCTGTTCTACACAACCTAAACCTGCAACTCTAGCAGTGCCTTTAAGCTCGCTATTTTGGGCTTGAAAACAAATATACGGATTTGTCAAATAACAAGCAATTTGTCAAATTTAAAAAAATGCTTCGTGATTTTAAACTTGATTTTTCTTCTCAGGCGCTATTAGCGCTTCATTTAAACGCCTGGCTCAAAAGATTGTGACGGCTGATAAAGGGTGATATTCTGTTCAAGCCCGGATTCAGGCCCAGAACAGTGGCCGAGCCGGAGACTGTACAGGAGCACAGACATGGCAGAACCGCTGTTCGAAATTCTGGGAGAACAGCAGTCCCAGTTGACCGTCATCCGGCATCAGCGGGCCCGGCAGGCTTATCGCGAAGCCATGGCAGGCCTGGCCCGTGCCAAACAGTCAGGCTTTCAGCCTAAATCCAGCCTGTTAGACGTCTCTGCTCAGCTGAATCTGGCTTTAAGACTCAATCGCCAGGACCCTTTAAACCATTTGGGGATGGCTTACTTTTTAATGCTTTTAGATGATTTGCCCAAAGCAGAAAGTTATGCTCAGCGTGCTTTAGCATTGGACTCCACGAGTGCAAAAGCCCAGCGCATGCTGCAGGGAATTGCGCAGCTCAAACAGCGTCAGAGGTTGGCCAAAGGCCAATCCCCCATGGTCCTGACTCAAGCCACTAGCCTTACTTATCGCGAAACCCAAGTTGTGATTTTGCAGGAAGTCAAGCGCGTCTTAGAAGAGATTCCCGCACCCCCAGCTGCCTTGCCACCGGCCATCATGTCAGACTTAACCCAACATCACCAGCAGCTAGAAGCGCTACATATTCTACTAAACTCTAAAATCCAAAAACTGGCGATAGACCACGATATCACTGATTTGAAGTTGCTGCTTAAGCCTTTACTGAGGTTCATTCAGCGCTTTAAAACCGCTCTGGCGGCCTGTCAAGAAATCCAACAACTTAGTTTAGAGCTTGAGGCCACTTTTGGGCGCAGTGCAGATTTATTTATGACCCTGGCAGGGCCTGTCACAGACGCTTTTAGCCTTGAACTAGAGGCGATTTTTGATCGCTGTGACAGCCTTGCGGAACGCCTGGATGCTCTCGAAAAGCAGCAAATTGAGATTCGTGAGCTTGAGACTGAATACGGTAATTTAATTGCTTATATCGGCGTGTTAAAAGAGCAGTGGGAGATCAAGCGTCAGGAGACTTAAACAGCTTTACCACTTACTACGGGCTTTAAGTGAGCGCAAAAAGGTTTTGCTGCGCACCGAAGCTGGAATGGTAGAAGGTGTCAGGTGAAGCAATTGCTCCATCGGTTTATAACGCTTGATCAATTCATTGAGATCTTTGATGGGATCAAACTTTTTGCGTTTGAGCAGTGTTTTAAAGACCTGAGCAGCTTGTTCGGGGTATTTTTCAAACATCCGTTTAAACGGCATTGAAGAAATATGTGGGTCTTCAAGATAGGCGTTAAGAATCTGCTTGTAGTTTTTAATCCGCTTAAAGTCCGGTCGGCTAAAAATGTCTTGAAAGCGACCATAGCGCAGCAAAAACACCATCCCTTCTGTTTTATCATAAATCACGCCAATATCAGGCTCTTGCTGAAGATTGTCTAAAAACTCAAAGTGGGGGGGTAAAGGCGGCTGATGGTAGCGATCCTGAAAGACTTTGGCAATTGTGTTGCCTTCCTGCTGCTTTTTTTGAAAAAAGCGGTAGTGGTAAAATTCTTTCATTTTTTCTTCGAGTTCGCGCCCACCCAGAATAATCTCGTCATCGCCAAAAAAGGTCACAAAGTCGTGATGCTCTTCTTGCTGGATTTTATAGGCCATTTCAATCCGTTCAATATTATCAATAAAGGCCATTCTGGGATGCTGCAGCTGGATCTCAGCCACCAGCTCATAGATTTCATTTTTTTTGCGCGTCGGAATTTTATCAATCACACCCGTAAACATATGATAGTCCTGATGCGGCAACAGTCTGGCGGCAATATATTCCCCTTTTTCAAGCAACAGGGGCTCAGTTGGATTACCGGCTACGGTGTAGACCACATCATTAACCAGATTCATCATTTCAAAATGATTGCCAGGCAGATGATTGCGAATGTGAAAAATCCCGTGAATCACAATTCCCCATTGTTCAGCTAACTGAATATCCGCTTGATCGGGGCAGTTTTCAATAAAATGAGACAAAACAGTACGGTTGTCTTCCAGGCAGTGCTCCAGCACAAACCAGTCCTGGAGCGCGGCTTCAATATCCGATGTAAACTCACCGTTGGCCTGAATCTGTTCTTTAATATTTTCGTAAGCTGGCGCAAACTGGCTCAGGCCATATTCCAGCAATCTTGTTTTGACCTGATAGGCGCGTTTAATCAAAGATACGCTCATGTCAGTTTCCTTTATCTTGAGTATCGAGTCACTTGAGTCATTGTCAGCATGATTTTTGCACCTTTAAGTTGAGCCCTTAAAACTATCTTAGCGTCCAATTTGGCATTTAGTGCTGAGCTAAATAGTTACGGGCTACTTCACGGTCATCAAAGTGAAGCGTCTGATTACCAATAATCTGGTAATTTTCATGGCCTTTACCCGCAATCAGCACCACGTCTCCTTCAGCAGCAGCTTGAATCGCTGCTTCAATGGCAGTGCGGCGATCAGGTTGAATATGGGCAAGCTCAGGCCGTTTTAAACCCGCCACAATTTCTTGAATGATGATGTCAGGATTTTCTGATCGGGGATTGTCAGAGGTGATATAGACATCATCGGCCAAAGTCTCTGCTGCAGCTGCCATTAATGGGCGTTTGCCCTTGTCGCGATCACCCCCACAGCCAAAGACAACTCTGACTTTACCGGGCGTAAACTGTCTGACGGCTTTAAGGGCGTTTTCAAGACTATCAGAGGTATGGGCATAGTCGACATAGACCGCAAAGGAATGGCCATCAGCTGAGACCCGTTCTAAACGACCGGGAACACCGCTAATCGCCTCAAGTGCCGGGATGCTGGTTTCTAAGGGCAAATCCAGGCCAAGAGCTGTACCCAGGGCTGCAAGCGCATTATGAACATTATAACGACCAGGCAGACGCAGCTTAACCGGATAATTTTTGCTCTGCCAGCGCAAGTTAAAGCTGACGCCTTCGCGATCAAAGTGTAGGTCGCTGGCATCTAAATCTGCGCCAGACTGAATGCCATAGGTAATGACGCGCGTGCCGGTTTTGTCCCAGCTGGCCTGAGCAAACTGCTCCCAGCGAGGGTCGTCACGATTAATCACCGCTACACCACCGGGTTTTAGGCAGCGGCTAAACAAGAGTGCTTTGGCTTCAGCATAAGCATCCATGGTCTGGTGATAGTCCAGATGATCCTGTGTCAGATTGGTAAAAACCGCCACTTCGTAATAAATGGCATCCAGGCGATGCTGTTCAAGCGCATGGGAAGAACACTCCATCGCGACTGCCTGCACACCGGCCTTGCGCATCTGGTTAAGCATGCTGTGAAGCTCTGGAGGAAAAGGCGTTGTGTACTGGCCAGGCAGCGTAACATCCCCATAGCCCGCCCCAAGTGTTCCGATCCAGCCCGTGCTGAGCTGGAGTTTTTTTAGCAGTTCACTGACCAGATGGGCGGTTGTGGTTTTGCCGTTAGTGCCGGTAATGCCGATCATGCGCATCTGATTGGCCGGGCGCCGATAAAAATTTGCTGAAAGCTGGGCTAACATTGCGCGGGGATTTTCACAGGTTAGCCAGAGGCCGAGTTCTTTGACTTTGTCACTTTGATTCTTTAGCCAGTCTTGGCGACAGACAATGGCTGCGGCCCCCTGATAAAGCGCAGAGGGAATATGATCGTGACCGTCACTGTGGGTACCGCTAACGGCAACGTATAAATCTCCCGCTTTAACGAGTCGGGAATCATATCGAATTGCTTGAATATCGGGATTGGCATCGGTGCTGAGACCGAGTCCCTGAATCAGTTGTTGCAGCTGCATCGAAGACCTGTGAATTAAATGAGAGTAAATGTGAGTAAATAAGCGAAGGCACACAGTATGCTAACAGAGGCAGCAAAGATGGGCTAGAAGCTAGCTGGACACCTAGCGGTGCCGTTATGGGTGCTGAGTAGTGAGTTTTGGGTGAAAGATCGGTGAAAGATTAAATACAGATCAAGCTTTCTGCTGCCTGTGAGAGTGTAAGTTAAGTGGTGTAAACCTCCAAAGCCGTTAAGATAAAGGCAAGGAGGAAGTATGGACGACGAAAAGAAAGCCCTGATTCATGAGCTGGTGAAAGTG
>CAJYHH010000984.1 GCA_913773825.1 Candidatus Sericytochromatia bacterium
GGCCGGTGGTCTAGGCGCCAGCATGGTCGACCCAGACTCCAAAAAATACAACCAAGTGACCTCTCCGGCAATTGCCTGGCGCAGTAAGTGGCAAGGTGATAACTGGGGCCTGGGCGTGATGCTGGGCTTTAATGCGGGTTCCGCCCAGACCAATCGCTTGTTAGCTGCAAATGGCAATCTTTCGAGCGGAGGGCCTGCAACACGGGCTTCACAGCTGGGCTTTGCCACCAACAGTCTGTTTAGTGGCGCTACCTTACAGGGCTTAGACCGCAAAGGCAATTTAGTTGGTGGTCATCTTGCCCTGCCTTCACAATATGGGGATGGCTATGGCGTACTGGGTCTGGAAGGCCGCTTCTTTGAAAAGCAGTTTCCGGTGCGGGTGCAGTTGGCCGCGATGAATTATCTCAATGACGGCTTGTTTGACTTTAGCAATCCGACCCGTAAAGAAGTTTCTGCCACTTTAGACCTGGGCTGGAATCAGAACTTTGGCGCGACAGTTCAGGTCAATAAATCCTTTATTGGCTATGACCGCCATAGTTTAGGGCTGTTCTTTAACAATATCCAGAACTCTGGCTTTGATATTCAGCTTGGCACCAACTTGGCGACTCGTGGCTTATTTAACTTTGGTGATTTAGCCACGGGTTCTGCCGGTGTGGCCTTGGGTTATCAGGTCTTTAAAGGCAATCAAGAAGGCAATCGCAGCGATTTAAAAGTAGTGCTTGGTGCTCGTCAGGCCTTTGGTGACAATTTTGGCACCGCGACTCAAGATGGCGCTTTAAACCAGCTGTTTAAAGACTCTGGTCTTACGGTGTCTGTGCCCTGGCGCAATATTGCCAACAGCAATTTTAGTCTGCAGGGCCAGTACAGCCTGCTGACCGCAGACGCACTCTGGCAGATGAGAGTAGTTGCTCAGGATATTGCCTTGATTGGGACTTACGAGTTCTAAGCTGGCTGTGGGCTCTGAAAGCGGTAAAAGGAAAAGAGTAAGCTGTTCTTTTACCTGATAGCCTTCAGAGCCCATCACTTTTGGGGGATCAACCGGTACTGTAAACGGATGCTAAAACTTATAGCTACTGATCACCGACAGATCGTGTGCGACCGGCCGGAGCTGCCAGAGGGCGTCAGCAAATAAAGCGCTGTATTGAGTGGTCACGCTGAGTTTGCTGCCGGCAATCTGGTGAAACGGCAGGCTAATGGTAATCCCGCTGTCTTTAAAAGCCTGATTGGCGACGTTATCGACACCTGCGCCGCCAAATTGATCGCCAAAGGACTGACGTAGCGCGAGTAATAAGCTCAGGTCGTTTTGCCCTGGTGTCTGGCGGCCCCAAATGGGAATATTGACGGCTAGGCCAGCAGAGCCTGTTGCAGTATCGGCGATATTCAGCAGACCACGGGTGGCCAGGGTGGCACCGGCCTGTAAATCAATCCCTGTGCCGTTGAGATTATTAAAAAACAGGCCTAAGCTATGGCGATCAAAACCAATAAAAGACTTATTCAGCTGCAAGCTGGCGCCAAAGTTTTGCTGCCAGCCTAAATCAAAGGTCGCTGAAATCTCTTTGCGGGTAGCGCTGCTCCAGTCGAGCAGATTGTCATTCAGATAGCTCATTGCCGCCAACTGCACGCGCAGCGGAAGGATCTGCTCAAAGAATCTGCCTTCCACGCCCGTAACGGCATAGCCATCGCCATAAGTAGACGGCAAGGCCAGATGATTGGCGACTCTGCGAGCATCACCCTGACCGGTTGCTTTGCGGTCTAAGCCTTGCAGAATAGCGCCTTCATAAAGCGCGCTGGTGCTGAAATTAGCGTCACTTCCGCGTACGGCTGCAGCTCCCGTTGAAAGATTCCCGCGGCTGTCTGCTGCGAGTAAGCGATTTGTCTGAATCGAACCTGCATTAACCCCGACCATAAAGCGGCCCCAGCTCCAGCTGGTGTCATAGCTGATCGAGGGCGCTGTCACCTGGTTATAGTCATGGCTGTCAGGGTCAACCATTGAAACATTTAAACCACCCTGCCAATAACGGGACAGGCTATTGCGATAGCCGCTGATAGTCGGATTAAAAATCGCTACTTCACTTGCGCCAAAGCCGACTAAACCATAATCACGCCCGTTCCAGACGCCTGCATCAAACAGACTTTTAAACTGGCTGCCGGTTTTAAGAATCGACTTAAAATTAGTCAGACCCAGCTGATAATGGTGGGGCGTACCGGGAGTAACATAATCCAGCACCGCTTCGCGAAACACAAAAGGCATGCCGTTGGCTAGACCTTCGTTAAGGTCATGGCCGCCGTTGCCAATCCCAAAGTTATTGGCGCCAAAGGCGTTGTTACTGACTTCAAACAGATCTAAACCGGTTTTCAGCGTCAGATGTTCAGTCGCTCGGTATTCGACATTAAGGGCGGTTTTAAGCCGAAAAGGCGCAATGTCATCAAAGGTCATATTTGACTCAGCAGGGGAGTTAAAGCGGGTAGGCAGGCCTGTCTGATCGCGAGTAAACATCCCGGTGTTATTGTTGATCTGATTATGGTTATCGGTAACCGGCCGCTCGACAACCTGCAGATCTGGGTTGACCTGTTTTTTATCGCTGACGTTACCCGCTGCAAACAGGGGAGAGTTCAGCTCTGTTCCGTCTGTTACAGCGACCCGATCGCGATAACGGAGCTGAACTTCACCACTGATTTTCACTTTTTCAAGATCAGATACACGCTGATTTAAATTAAAATGCTGGTTTTTGAGCTGGTCGAGTTCTTGCTTGAACTCAACCTGTAAGGCTTTGACGCGGTTAAGTTCATCCTGAGTTAAAGGAGTCAGGCTGCTCAGGCCAGAAGTTCCCTGACCAGCAACGGCTTGATCAACATATTTTAAGACCTGATACAGAGCCGCAGCCATTTCATTACGGGATAAGGTGCGAGTGCCTTTAAAAGTTTTATCGGGATAACCCGCCATAATCCCGTATTTATCAATGAGTTCCTGCATCGCGGTGGCGGCCCAGTGATCAGGCTCTAAATCGCCGCCATTGTCAACCAAGAGGTCTTGATAACTTACTGAGCTCTGAGCCTGAGCG
>CAJYHH010000985.1 GCA_913773825.1 Candidatus Sericytochromatia bacterium
GCTTTAAAAACTGCAGCGATTTTGGCGTCCGTTCGGTTCAGGTTCGCGTCCTTGATTAAAGCCTTTAAACTTTAAAAGCGAATAACAAAGTACAAACAAAATAAAAGAGAGCCCTGAATCAGGGCTCTCTTTTATTGCTTATCTAAGAAGCTTTGTATAATTTGTATAAGTGATGAAGGCAAAAACCTGTCTGGAAAAATCATGCAGCCAGATGTCCGTGTTCTCTGAGCTCCATTCTCTGCTCCAGACGTGCTTGGCGCTCTTTACGGCTAAGGCGAACCTTAGGCAATTCGGGTAGTTCACCTGTTCCCATCACCCAGAGCTTTACACTTTCGAGTTCCTGATCGACTTGCTGAGCCTTCAGGCTTTGAGGTCCAAAGACAGCAATCCCAAACGAGGCGCCGATCAGAGCCCAAAAGCTGTAATAGTTGATTAAAGACAATGAAGTGGTTTCAGGGCTAATCCAGAGAGTCTCCAGAAAACAACCCCAGAGCAGACCGGCAGGAATCCCAATCATCAGGCCTGTCGCCATCGCATGAACCAGAGCGCTCAGATCAAATTGGCGAGTATTGGAGAGAACAGCAGATTCACTAATTTTTTCAGCGTTTTGAGCAGGCACATAGCCCGGAAAATGCAGAAGATTATCATGCTTGTGCTGTTTGATTTGGCTCACTTGACTCATTTGACCGTTTCTCCAATCATGACGTTCTTAACGATTGTTCCGTTTGTTGACCAACCAAAAGCGGTTGGTGTTCAACTGGCCCTTGCTTATCTTGGTTTTGAGTCTAAGCCTGAGCTCGTTAAGAAGTCTATCGAATCACGTCAAAATGCTAGTCAAGTGGCATAAAAGTTTTGAAAAATTGCAAATTCAAGATGATCAGGCAAATTAAAAACAGCCTGATTTGAGCAAAAAATCAGATTTTAAGCAGGCGCCAGATCCCTTTAGGAACAAGCCGCTCTGGGGTTTGGGCTAATTGGCTAATATCCAGCCAGCGGGTGTGTAAGGGCAATTGGCCAGACTCTGAAATCAGATAATCCTGGTGATAAGCTTCTGGGTTGACTAAACTGACGCGATAAACCCGCACCAGCTCATGACCTTGCACGTCATCGAGAAAATAGTGGTTCTCTAGGGTTTCGAGATATTCAATCTGATCAATTGGCTGATTAATCTCTTCTAAAAACTCCCGTTTTAGCGCCTGTTCACCTGTCTCACCAAACTCAATTTCGCCACCTAAAGGGCGATAATAAAAGCTTTGGCGGGTGTCATCATAGCCTTCAAAGACCAGCAGGCGATTTTGCTCAATCACCAAACCAATTGCAACAGCCCGAATCCGTGACGGTGGGGACCATTTATGGGCTGTTGTCATCTTGGGGATAACCTGTCTCGCTAACTAAATAACCAGCCTAAGAACGGCCGGGAGCCAGGGACTCTGGTCGCGAAGGCCGGTCGTAGGCTTTGTAGAGCTTTTTAAGACGATGATAGGTAAAGGCCTGATGAGCACCAAAGATCACAGCGGCGCCAATCATCCAGCCAACACCCCAACGAATGGGGCCAGCCGGCAGATAATGCCAGAGGGCAGCCAGCGGAATATTAATCAGCGCCATCGGCAGCAGATATTTCCAGGCAAAGTTAAGTAAAAGATCCACTCTAAAGCGCGGTAAAGTGCCGCGGAACCAGAAGATTACAAAGACAAAGACATAGGTTTTGAGCATAAACCAAAGCCAGCTTGGCAGCACAGGGCCATCCCAGCCGCCAAAGAAGAAGGTCACGCCAAAAGCCGCAATCGCAAAAGCGCCTAAAAACTCAGCCATATAAAACAAGCCAAACTTCATGCCTGAGTACTCTGTGTGAAAGCCTGCAATCAGTTCAGATTCAGCTTCGGGTACGTCAAAAGGCGAACGATTGACTTCTGCCACACCGCTGATAAAGAAAATCAGAAAACCCAGCACACCCCAGGGTGTAAAAATATACCAGCCCTGCTCTTGCTGAGCTTCAACAATTTTTAGCGTCGACATCGAGCCCGCCATCATCATCACGGGCACCAGCGAAAAACCCAAGGGAATTTCATACGAAATGACCTGAGCTGCGCCGCGCAAGGCACTCAGAAGCGAGTAAGTATTATGAGAGCTCCAGCCCGCCATTAAAATCGCAATCGTCTCAATTGATGAAATGCTCATGATAAAGAGAATCGCCACGTTGAGATCAACCAGCAGCAGGTTTTTACCAAAGGGCAGCACCGAAAAAATCAAAATCGCCGGTACCACCACTAACATGGGCGCCAGGGTATGCAGCAGCGTATCGACATTTTTCGGAATGATGTCTTCTTTGATAAACATCTTGATGCCGTCAGCAAAAGGCTGAAGTACCCCAAATTTACCTACCCGATTAGGGCCATA
>CAJYHH010000986.1 GCA_913773825.1 Candidatus Sericytochromatia bacterium
GCCCGACAAAAGCGGGGACCAAATAAACACCTGCTGTGTCTGGCACTGAAGCAGCCAGTTTTTCACTTTCAGAGGCATGCTGAATAATCTGCAGCTCATCGCGCAGCCATTGAATCACAGCGCCGCCAATAAAGATGCTGCCTTCAAGCACATAAGTCCGCTTATCACCCAGCTGCCAGCCAACGCTGGTAAGCAGGCCAGCTGACGATCTGACCAGCTTTTCACCGGTGTTCATCAATAAAAAGCAGCCAGTGCCATAGGTGTTTTTGGCCATGCCAGGCTCAAAACAGCCCTGACCAAATAAAGCAGCCTGCTGGTCACCAGCCATACCGGCAATCGGGATCGCTGCGCCAAAGAGCTCGGGGGCTGTCTCGCCATAAACTTCGCTAGATGATTTAATTTCAGGTAGTAATGAAGCCGGCACGGTTAGTAGCTTAAGTAACTCAGGATCCCAGTTGCCGGTTTCGAGGTTGTAGAGCATGGTGCGGCTGGCGTTACTGGGCTCTGTAACATGAACCTGACCGCCGGTGAGATTGTAGAGCACCCAGGTATCAATTGTACCGGCCATCAACTCACCGTTTTCGGCCCGCTGGCGCAATTCGGGATTCTGGTCAAGAATCCATTTGATTTTAGTCCCGGAAAAATAAGCGTCAACAACAAGTCCTGTGCGGCTGCGGATAAAATCAGCATGGCCATTGGCTTTAAGTTGATCGCAGATATTGGCTGAGCGACGGCACTGCCAGACAATTGCCCGATGAACGGGTTTGCCGGTTTTACGATCCCAGAGCACAACCGTTTCACGCTGGTTGGTAATGCCAATGGCGGCAATCTGACTGGGGCCAATCTGGTTTTGCTTCAAGACATCCTGGGCCACTTTAAGCTGAGTGTTCCAGATTTCTTCAGCGTCATGTTCAACCCAGCCCGGCTGGGGATAATACTGACGGAACTCTTGCTGGGCAACCCCGCGGATGTGCCCCTGTTTGTCAAATAAAATCGCACGTGAAGAAGTGGTTCCCTGATCAAGGGCCAGCATCAGTTGTTCGGACATAACAGGCGCTCCTTTTAAAGCAATTGATTAAAGCAATCAAAAAGATTCTGCAAATCATCTGCTGTGTTTGAATATTGGATTATACCAATATTCAAATCAGGGGCTTGATGTGGGGATGATGTCGGCCTCAGATAAGACTTCAGGTTTGGGCGTATAGCGCCAGAAAGCTGGCAGGAGGGCTGCACAGACCAGCACACCCAAGGTACAGACAATGCCACCGCTCCAGATCGCTGTTGCTGTGCCAAATTGCTCAGCCATAAAGCCCGCGCGCAGATTGCCTAATAAGGGACCTGACAGAAAACTGATCATCTCAATCCCGGCGAGCCGCCCGCGCATCTCGTTAGGAATCGTTTCGTTCCAGATGACTCCTCTAAATAAGCCTGACACCATATCAGCAGCACCTGCTAGAACCAGAAAACCAAAGGCCCACCATAAACCTGGCGCAAAGCCCAGGCCTATAACGGCTAAGCCCCATAAAGCAGCACCGATGATCACAGCTGCACCCCGACGGCGAATCAGGCTCAGCCGGGCTGAAATTAAAGAGATCACCAGTGAGCCGACTGACATGGCTGCATAAAGCACACCTGCAGCATCAGCTCCACCCCAGCCCTTGGCCATTACCGGAAACAGCGCTGTCGGAAAAGCAAAGGTCATGGCGACAATATCGACAAAATAAGTCCCCAGTAAAACCGGGCGGCTTAAGGCAAACTGTAAGCCTTCAAGGATAGAGTTTAAATTGACCGCTTCAAGTCGGGCTGGGCGAGCTGGAATTTTAAGCGCCAGAATACAGGCCAAGGCAATCATGTAAGTGATTAAATCAAGCAGATAAACGCTAAAAACGCCGCCTTTGGCCATTAACACGCCGCCCAAAGCTGGCCCAGCAATCGCGCTAAAGCTATACGAAAAAGCTGAGAGTGCTCCCATTGCTGGGTATTCTTCAGGCTCAACCAGGCTTTGACGCAAAGCTTCGAGCGTTGGGCGATGGAGCGAGCTGGCAGACTGGACAATAAAAGCCAGGACAAAAATCAGCGCCACGCTGGGCTCAGGCAGCAGCGCGTTGATAAGTAAACCCAAAGCGCCTAAAGCCATGACGGCTTCTGAGAGCCAGAGCAGGGTTTTGCGATTAACCGCATCTGCCAGCGCGCCGCCAACTAGACTAAACAGCAGGACTGGCACCAGTTGGGCTATGCCTAATGCGCCAATGATCAGCGGGCTATCGGTCAGCTGATAAATCTGGTAAGGCACCGCAACATAAGACGTCATGGTGCCAAAACCCGATACAAACTGACTGGTAAATAACAGTCTAAAATTGCGGTGACGTTTAAGCGGGCCGAGATCAAGCCACATGGGTTTAGAGCGCGCTAAATGTTAGACGGGAGTGGCAAGTTGCTGCAAATGCTGCTGAATCAAAGCTTGCTCAGCTTCAGTTTCAATTGGTTTAAGCTCATCACCGTCCTGAACAAACGCAATCAGTTCACTTTCGGATTCTTCAGTGGCCGCTAAAATATACAGTTTGCCTTCAATTTCAAGCTGGCCCACCACGATTAATTCGCTGCTTTGTCCCGGCTGCGTTTCCATCGTCAGAGTCATAACGGAAGAAGTATGCGCTTTCATGCGGTTTAAGAGAGCCACCACAACGGCTTCATTGCTTTCAATCTCATAACCTTCGCCCTGGATTTTAAACACCGCGAGCTCAACGCCATCTTCGTAATTAACGCCGATCAGATAACTCTCACCTTGATGTTCAAGCCGACGGGCGACCTGAAAAACATGCTGTTTGCCCTGATCATCTGATACCGTCAGAGTTTGCCAGGTGTCTTTTAACGTCTCAAGATGTTGTTTGAGCTGCTCAAGTTTGGTGTCTTCAGTAACCAGGCTTAACTCATGACCTTTGTTTTCAACAATAAAGATCTGTCCTGGGCAGTTTTCGCTCATCGCAAGCAAATAGGTTTTGCCTTCAAAACCAAAACTTTGCAGAAGAGAAAATTCATAACTGTCACTGGGAGCTGTGGTCAAGTTTGCGCTCAGGCTGTTCATTTCAAGGTCCTCCGGGTCATCAGGCCTCATCGTAACATGGCCTATCGTTTGATGTCCCTCAACTAGAGCTGTGTTGTAAGGCTTGTTATGACCACTTTAGAGACTTAAGTCTGGCTATAGTTCTGACAGAATAGATCTCACTTAAGCCTGATTAAACCCCAATTGCTTTCCCCCCTTTTCCGGCATATCATGAAGCAATCCTTGACACTCGGTTCATTTTTTATGCCTCAAACCCGTGCTTCTGGCCCTCCTAATGCTCAGACGGCCAACCGACTGGTAGTAATCTCGATTCTCGTTGCAGCCCTTGGCTATTTTGTTGATATCTACGATCTGCTGCTGTTTAGCATTGTGCGCGTCACCAGCTTAAAAGAGCTTGGTGTCTCTGATGCCATGATGTTAGATAAAGGTGCTTTGCTGCTGAATATGCAAATGGGCGGTATGTTGGTTGGGGGCGTGCTCTGGGGCATTTTAGGCGATAAACGCGGGCGCTTATCTGTGTTATTTGGATCCATTGCGATGTATTCAATTGCGAATATTCTCAACGGTATGGTGCAAAGCGTTGAGCTTTATGCCGTCCTGCGCCTGATTGCGGGGATTGGCCTGGCTGGCGAATTAGGGGCCGGCATTACCTTAGTCTCAGAGCTGATGTCTTCGCATAAACGGGGCTATGGGACCTCGATTGTTGCAACCGTTGGCTTATTAGGCGCCGTGGTAGCGGCTTTAGTAGCGGGCTACTTTCACTGGCGTACCGCTTATTACATTGGCGGTGGTTTAGGTTTAGGTCTGTTATTGCTGCGTGTAAGCCTGTTTGAATCAGGGATGTATAGCAAAGTCAAAGAAAGCGAAACGGCTAAAGGTAACTTCTTGATGCTGTTTAATAATCGTCAGCGCTTTTTAAAATATCTGTGCTGTATTTTGATTGGTTTACCGATCTGGTATTCAATTGGTTTGTTAATTACCTTTTCGCCTGAGTTTGGCAAAGCGCTGGGCATGACTGAAATGCCTGTGGCGGGTTCAGCCGTGATGTATAGCTATATCGGGCTGTCTTTGGGTGACCTCGCTAGTGGACTGATTAGCCAGGTCTGGCAAAGCCGCAAAAAAGTGGTCTATGCTTTTTTAGGCCTGACCACTCTGGCTGTAGCGGCTTATTTTCTAATTGGGCCAAGCTCTTTAACGGCCTTTTATACCTGCTGCGGCTTATTGGGCTTTGCCATCGGCTATTGGGCGATTTTTGTCACCATTGCCTCTGAACAGTTCGGAACCAATATTCGCGCCACTGTCACCACTTCTGTGCCTAATTTTATTCGCGGTGCGGTGGTACCGCTAACGCTGGCTTTTAATGCAAGTAAAGATATTTTGGGCTTGCCTGGCGCAGCTTTGGCGATTGGTGCCGTGACGCTGTTAATTGCCTTGGTTTGTCTGATCCCACTTGAAGAATCTTTTGGCAAAGATTTGGATTATCTCGAGCACTAGTAAAACTTTTAAGCGAAGGAATCACGCGTGAACGAGCTGAGGTCAGCATTGTTCGGCCGCATCAATCAGTATCTGGGCATTCGCGCCCGGGATTGGCCGATGCTGCTGCTCATGCTGGCTCATGTTTTTGTTGCGCTGACGCTGACGATTTCCTTGCGCAGTTTGAATACAGGACTGTTTTTAGCTGCTTATCCGGCAACGGTTTATCCCTGGTATTTTTTAGCTGAATCGATTCTGAGCTTTTTTCTGTCGCTGCTGTATAGCAATTTTGTTTCTGGTCGAATGAGTGCACGCCAAGAAAATCTTGGCTTACTGAGTATTTTTGGCGTGCTGTTATTACTAGGACGCCTGCTGCTGTGGCAAAAAATGGGCTGGGTTAATTTTGCCTTGCCGATGATTTGTGACTCTTTGTCTTCGCTACTGATGATTCAGGCCTGGACGCTTTATGGCGACTGTGTGGACAGTCGCAAAGCGCGAAGGTTTTTTCCTTTAATTGGTTTAGGCGGTACCTGTGGGGGGATTTTTGGCGGCTGGCTGGCGTCTAATTTGGTTACAAAACTAGGTACCGAAAATCTGATTTTTGTTGAGCTAATTTTGCTGGTTTTATTAGCTTTAGGTGTCGGAAGTTTGCTACGGCGCGCTAAAGATCCAGGCTTAGAACACAAAATTGAACAAAAGCTTTCAAGTGCCCTTGAGCGCGGCAATAGTCTGGTTCAGCGCAGCCGTGAAGTCGTGATGTCAGTGATTGCCAATAAGCTGCTCTTGAGAGTGCTGATTATTCTGGTCTGTGTGCGTGTGGCGTCTACCATTCTGGATTATCAGCTGCAATTGCAGCTCAAGGATAATTTTAATCAGACTGGCATTACGGCGTATATGGGCAGTTATTTTGCCCTGACGAGTTTTGTCACGCTGGTTATTCAGCTGACGATTGAACATCGGATTATCAACAGCCAGGGTGTGGTTTGGGGGATGGGCAGTACGCCTTTAAGCCTGGGTGCTGGCCTGATGGCTTTTTTAGCGGCGCCTTCTCTGTCGAGTGCCACTTTTGCCAAATTCTTTGAGCAGATTACGCGTAATTCCCTGTTTAAAACAGCTGTTGAACTGGTGTATATCCCTTTTGAATCGAACCTTAGACGCAAACTGCGGATTATGGTAAATGGGATCTTAAGTCTGACAACTGTGCCACTGGCATCGATGACGATTATGATGTTTAGTACCCAGCCGCATTTACTGGGTTTTATTGCGTTTGTGTTTGCTGTATTGGGTCTGGTGTTTAGTATGCTGCTGCAGGGACCTTATACCCGAAAATTACATGATGCGCTGATGCGTCGCCAGTTATTACTTGAAACCCCTGATCAAGATGCCCGCCAGATTCCGGCTGAAGCGATTGAGCGCCATTTAACTCGTGGTGATATCAGCATGATTTTATTTGCCCTGGATCTGCTTAAGCGTCAAAAACTGATGATCTCAACAGATAAACTGCAGCCACTGTTTTTTCATGACAACCCTTATGTGCGCGAGGGGGCTTTACATGTGTTGAGACGTCAGGCTGGAGGGGATCAGGCTCAGCATGCTCAACTGGCGTTAGATCTGTTAGTCCATGAGCGGGAGCCCAGAGTACGTGAAGCCTGTTTAGAGGTCTTACGTGAGTTTGGGGATGAGACTTTAAACGAGCAGTTGATGCCCTTTTTAGACGATCCGAGTTTGCCTGTCAGAGCCGAATGTGTGTTGTTTTTATTTACCAAAGGCGGGATTGAGGGCATTTTGGCAGGCGCCGAGCGCTTAAAAGAAATGTCAGATAGCGATAAGCCGCTTGAACTCGCCTATGTGGCGTATATCATTGGTGAAATTGGGATTCGCTACTTTCGGACTGATTATATTCAACTGCTGAGTCATGCTGAATTACGCGTCAAACAAGCTGCCCTTAACGCTGCTGCTGTGAGTTTACCTGAAGATCTGATTCAGGAAATTCTGCCTTTTATCAATGACCGCAACTTAGCTAAACTCGCTCGCCAGGCTTTGCTTAAACAACCTGCACTGACGGTTTTACCAGCCAGCATGCGCTGTTTGCGCCAACAGCTTTTTGATATGAATGGCCAGCTTGAGCTGATTCGTTTAATGTCAGGTTTTAATCATGCTCAAGCGGTTGAATATTTGATGGATCTGCTGGCAGAGCCAGATATTCGGATTAAACATGTGGTGCTGCAGGGCTTGATTCAGATGCGAAGGGCTGAACATTTTGACTCAGAGCCTTATCGGCAGCGGATTTATGCCCAGCTGCAGCGTGAGTTTTATTATGGCTATCACTACTTTATGTTGTTAATGCTGATTCGCCGTAATCCTGCTGATACCGTGAGAGGGCGCTTTTTACAATCTGAGATTAAACATAAAATCCGCTTTGTGCAAGAAATGATTTTTAGATTAATCGGTCTGCTGCATCCCACTGAGGAAATCTATAAAGCGTTTTTAAATTATCGCAGTCAGTCCGCGCACTTTCGGGCTTTGAGCTTAGAAGTTTTAAGCTATACGCTTGAAAATGAATTATTAGAGAAAGTGCTGACTTTTTTAGATGATCTGCCCTATGACAATAAAGTGGCGTTTGGGCGGGAGCATGATCTGATTGATGAAACCATTGGGCTGAACTGGTGGGAAAGCGCTGTGGTCATTGAAGACCCCTGGCTGTGTCGTTTGGCAGCCTGGTGTCGTGGACTAGAAACCCCTGATAACGAGGAACATCAGATGTTCGAAATACTCGATAAAATGTTTTTGCTCAAACAGACACCTGTGTTTGAGAAGTTTTCTGCTGACCAGCTTTATCCGGTGGCGATTGCAGCCCGCGAACAATACGTCCCGTCTCAGACCTTGATTTTTCGTCAGGCTCAGCCGGGTGATGCCTTTTATATCATCTCAAGCGGTACCGTGTCAGTTGAACGCAGCGGCGTACAGGTGACAACTCTGGGCGAAAAAGATGTCTTTGGTGAACTTGAAGTATTAAATGCTGAGCCTCGTCTGGCAGCTGTCAGAACGCTGACAGAATGTGAGCTGCTTGTGATTGTACGCGAAGACTTTATTGATCTGGTTGAAGAGTATTCAGATTTTTCACGCGGTTTATTAGAAGTGATGTCGGAGCGTCTGGCGGCCCATGTACTCAAGCTTTCACGTACCCAGACACTCAGCACCGGCAGTCTCTGGGCTGAACGTACAGATGACTGGACCAATATGGATGTTTAGAGGCTAATGAGAGGCTAAAAGGGATTAGCCTTTAAAGCTAATCAGACTGTTAGAAAGTCCATAGCCCGAAACACGTGTGCTGAGCGCTTTAGCGAGCTGGGCACGGGTATGCACGGCATTTTCGCCTTTAGCGCGGCCTGGGTCATCCACCACAATCGAGCCGTCAGGCCGGACTTCGTTGATGACGATATAGTGGCCGCGTGAAAGAGAGTTAAGGCCGCAGGTCAAAAGAATCAGCTTTTCACCTTTGGCGAGACGATTACGCATCTCGTTTAAGACCGTGTCAACATTGGTGCCCAGGCCTTTAATGTCGTAGCTGATATGTCTGCCTTTTTGAGAGGCGGATTTTTTAACCGCTTCAGCGACTTGCTGGGTGGTTAATGCAAACGCACCGCCACCGGTGCCTATGGGAGCACCCACTGTACGCCGCAGCTGCTGCATCGTGGGAGAGGTAACACCAAATTGTTTCAAAATCATCGAGGCAGAGGCCGGGCCGCAATTTGCTTGGGCTTCTTTAGATGTGCCTAAAGTGCCTTTTTCTTCAAACTGGAAGGTAAAAGTATCTTTTAGAGACTGCCAGCCCCGTTCAAGTCCACTCAGAATCTGGTTTGGCAGCTTACGCAGGCCTTGTAACGAAGGCAAACTCAGAGGAGCTAAAGGCATCATGACGCTTGGCATCACGCCCACTAAACGTGAGACGAGGCTGAATCGTGACTGATCTGGCTTAATCGCTGGCTGGGGCTGCTGAGTAGAAGGCAGACCCTGAAGAGAAGGCAGGGGCTGGGACGCAGGCCGAGCAGCCGGCTGAACAAACAGCTGGCCAGGAGTTTGAAGTGATGAGCTTTGATTAGGCAGTGGAAAAGTCATGGTTTTATTATAGCGGGTTTAACAAAAAACATGCCTTTTGGTTTAACTTGTTTTAATCTGAGAGACGGCGTTTAAGTTAGGCTGACGGAGCTTTTTTTGATGATTATCCAAAAAATAAAAAGATCTCTAAAAGTTACAACAGCCTCATCGATCAAGATCTAGAAGTGGGTCTAACAAATAAACTAAAAAATCGCCTGATCAGGAAATTAAAACTTAAATCAGGCAATTTCTTGTTATGCATTTAACAAGAAATTGCCTGAAGAGAGTTTGAGAAAAAAGCTTAAAATGAGTTCTAAACAAAGTTTAGAACTTAATCGGGTAATCCAGCTTCATGGCTGAACGCACAGATTCCATCACAGAACCTGCGCGTTCACGGCCACGACGGGTGCCGTCAGCAATCACATCCCAGATATAGGCATCATCTTTTTCGAACTCGGCGCGGCGCTGGCGCATCGGTTCAAGCAGATCGTTAAGGGCATCAATCAGCTGGCGTTTGACGACCACATCACCCATCAGCGGTTTGCCTTTTTCGTCAGCACCACCGGCACGATAACGCTCTTTGAGATCTTCAATCACGGCTTTGTCATGATAAAAAGCATCGAGATAAGTAAAGACCGGATTGCCTTCGACATTACCGGGCTCAGTGCCGCGTAAACGGTTGGGGTCGGTATACATGGCCATGACTTTTTTCTTGACCGTGTCAGCATCGTCAGAAAGATAAATGCCGTTATTGAGGGTTTTGCTCATCTTGGCC
>CAJYHH010000987.1 GCA_913773825.1 Candidatus Sericytochromatia bacterium
AACCATCGGATCCTGCATCAGGTAGCTGATAACACGGTCGGCTTTAAGACCGAGATCAGATTCAAGCGCCACAATATAGGCGTCGATCGCAGGCAGATACTGGATGATTTGCAAACCGTACTTGGCATTAAATTCAGCGGCCATGGCACGGCTCATCTGGTTACGGAATTTCACGATCAATTGGCGACTCTGAGCAGAATTCGGGCTGAACTGAGCCTGCTGACTCTGCATGCGCACAGGTTGACGCAGCGGCATGGAACTCATGCTGTTCAGGGTCGGCTGTCCACAGGCTGTCAGGGCCAGGGCAAAAAGTGCGCTCATCATCAGGGTCGTGATGGTTGTGAGATTCCGTTTCATACAATCAAATCCTTCTCTTAAATTTCAATTAACTTTTATTTAACCTTCATGATTCTATATTAGCCTTTAATATTCCTTATTGTCAATCAAAACAGAATTTTATTTCCTAAAATATATTTTTATTACTTATAAGCTATTATATCAGCGGAATATTTCAGGCCATTTAACCTTTAAGTCAAACAAAAAGCGCGGCCAAAATCATAAGGGATTCTTGCTCAATCCTAGGTCATGACACCCCCACAAACAGCGGCTGATAAAAGGCCCTATGCTATACTGCTACTCCTAAGAATCCCGTTTGCGGAATATTTGTAGATTAAAAAGAACGACTAGAACGACCAGAGGTGTCCCTTATGACGCAGTCTCCTGTCAGAACAACAAAACTCTTTATTAATGGTCAGGAAGTTGACGCCCTCTCAGGCGAAACTTTTGAAACCATCAACCCCGCAACTGGCAATGTCATTGCACATGTTGCCCAGGCAGGTGACGAAGACGTTGATGCGGCTGTCCGTGCAGCTCACGAAGCGCATGTTAGTGGAGTCTGGCGTGAAAAATCTGCCGCTGAACGCAGCATTATCCTGAATCGTGTCGCTGATCTGATGCAAGAAAATCTGGCCGGTCTGGCCGCGCTTGAAACTGAAGATAACGGCAAACCGATCAATGAGAGCAGCTTTATTGATCTGCCCATGGCAATCGATGCGTTTAGATTTTATGCCTCTGCAGCCCGCATGATTTCAGGCCAGGCAGTCCCTCTACCCGGTGCCCTGACTTATACCCTAAAAGAACCCGTTGGTGTCTGTGCCCAGATTATTCCCTGGAACTTCCCGTTAATGATGGCAGCCTGGAAGCTGGGGCCCGCCCTGGCAGCAGGCAACACGGTTGTCTTAAAACCCGCTGAGCAAACCCCGCTGACTGCTTTACGCCTGGCTGAAATTTTTTCAGCTGCTGGTATGCCAGATGGTGTGGTTAACGTCATCACCGGCGATGGCCGCACAGGTGCCAGCCTGGTCAAACACCCGCTTGTCGACAAAATTGCCTTTACGGGCTCAACTGAAGTCGGCAAACAAGTGATGGTCGAAGCCGCACATTCACTAAAACGCGTCTCGCTGGAACTAGGCGGCAAAGCCCCTAACGTGGTTTTTGCCGATGCTGATTTAGATCAGGCTGTTAACGGTGCGCTGTTTGCGATTTACTTTAACCAGGGCCAGATCTGCACAGCGGGTTCACGTCTGTTTTTACAAGACAGCATTCATGATGCTTTTATGGAAAAATTCCTGAGCAAAATTGCCACGCTGCGCATTGGTGACCCAACCCAGAACACCACCCAGATTGGCCCTGTCGCTTCTCAGGATCAATTTGATAAAGTCACACGCTATATCGAAATTGGCAAAAAAGAAGGTGCGACGCTGGCCTTTGGCGGAGAAGTCCTGCGTGATGAAGAACGCAAAGGCTATTTTATTCAGCCCACTGTCTTTACCGATGTGCATAACAGCATGCAGATCGCCCAAGAAGAAATCTTTGGACCCGTGCTGAGCGTCATTCGCTTTAAAGATGAAGACGATGCCGCTCGTCTGGTTAACGACATCCCCTATGGCTTAGTCTCTGCGATCTGGACTCAGGACATTAAAAAAGCCCATAACTTTGCCCGCCGCATCCAGGCTGGGTATGTCTGGATCAATACTTATAACGTACTGCCGGTTGAAGCACCTTTTGGTGGCTATAAACAGAGCGGTTTTGGCCGTGAACTCGGACTTGGTGCTCTTGAGATGTATACCGAAACCAAAAACGTCTATGTTGAGCTGGGTGCTCAAGCGCCGATCACAGGCTGGTACGGCGTCTAATGGGCACACTCAAAGTCACGCCGCTGAATGCCCGCCATCGGGCACTTGGCGCCAAGATGGTCGATTTTGGTGGCTGGGACATGCCTGTTCAGTACCATTCGATTTTAAAAGAACATGAAGCCGTGCGGCAGCGCGCTGGACTATTTGATGTCTCACATATGGGCGTCTTTGATTTAAAAGGTCCTGATGCTCTGGCCGCAATTCAGTATTTAATCCCCAACGATGCTTCACGGCTGACGGCCGGTAAAGGGCTGTATACCCAGCTTTGTAACCCGCAAGGCGGCACCATTGATGACTTACTGATTTTTTGCCTGAACGCTGAACACTGGTGGCTGATTGTCAACGCTGGCAATCGCGATAAAGATTTTGAATGGATTGCCAGTCAGCTAACGGGCTTTGACGCCCAGTTAAGCAGTCTGGCAGATAACACAGGGATTATTGCCTTACAGGGCCCCAGTGCAGCGGATATTCTCAGCAGAATCTGCGAACTGGATTTAAACCCTGTTTCACTCCCTGCTTTTAGCATTCGCGCCACTGAGATTCAGGGCCATAAGGTGATGCTGTCACGCAGTGGCTACACCGGTGAAGACGGCTTTGAAATCTATGTGCCCTATGCCCAGATCGAAGCGGTCTGGGATAGCTTACTAACCGCTGGCCAGACTGATGGGCTGGAGCCCGTTGGCTTAGGTGCCCGCGACACCCTGCGTCTGGAAGCCGCCATGCCGCTATATGGGCATGAGCTGGATGACCAGACCAGCCCTTTAAGTGCAGGTTTAGGCTGGAGTGTAAAGCTGCAAAAAGCAGCTGATTTTATTGGCAAACAAGCCCTGATCACTGAAAAAGAGCAGGGTCTGACAAAAGTACGAGTTGGCTTTGTGCTCGAAGGCAAACGGGCTCCCCGTCAGGATTACACCCTCTGGCTTGATGACCAGCAAATTGGCGTTGTCACCAGTGGCTCACTGTCACCTAGTCTGGGTTATCCAATCGGCATGGGCTATATTCAGCTCCAAGCTGGTCAAGAGCTGCCTGAAAGTTTTGATGTTGATATTCGCGGCCAGCGCCATCCGGCCCGCCGCGTCAAATTACCCTTTTATAAACGTTCCTGAGGAGACTCAACATGAGCGACTATTTTTTCACTGAATCCCATGAATGCTTTAAGCTTGAAGATGGCGTAGCCGTTGTTTCGATTACTGAATATGCGGTCGAACAACTTGGCGAAATCACCTATGTTCAGCTGCCTGGCGTCAATCAGAGCCTGAGCCAGGGTGACTCGTTTGGCGAAATTGAATCAGTTAAAACCGTCTCTGAACTCTATGCTCCAGTTGCAGGCAGCGTCAGCGAAGTCAACGCTGATCTAGAATCCAGCCCTGAAACCGTCAATGATGATCCGCTTGGCAAAGGCTGGCTGATTAAGCTTAAAGTAGACGGCGAGCCTGACACCAGCAAGTTAATGGATCGCGCAGCTTACAACAGCTATCTCGAAAGCCTGAGGTAGACGATAGACTATGCATACGCCATATTTGGCCCATACCCCGGCCGAACGGGAAGCCATGCTTAAAACCATCGGCGTGAACAGCATCGAAGAGCTGTTTGCCCCGATTCCGGAAAGCCTGCATAATGTCAATCTTCAGCTGCCAGCTGCCCTGAGCGAACTAGAGCTGACCCAGGCCCTTTCTGCTTTAGCAGGTAAAAATGTGCCGGCTGGCAGCCAGTTGAGTTTTGTCGGCGGCGGCACTTATCGCCATTATGTACCGGCTGCTTTACCCGTATTGGCGGGTCGCAGTGAGTTTTTGACGGCTTATACCCCTTATCAGGCTGAAGTCAGCCAGGGCACCCTGCAGGTGATTTATGAGTTTCAGTCTGCTCTCTGCACGCTGACCGGCATGGATATTGCCAATGCTTCAACTTATGAAGGCGCCACATCCAGCGCTGAAGCCATGACGATGGCAACCCGGATTACCCGCCGTCAGGATATTCTGATTGCTCCAAGCCTGCACCCGGAATATCGCGAAGTGCTCGATACTTACGCTCATTTTTTGGATATCCAGCTTCACACCGGCAGCCTGCAAAACGGTGAATTAGATCTGAGCGCCTGGGACGCAGTTGAAAAACCAGCCGCCCTGATGGTGCAATACCCTGATTTCTTTGGCCAAGTAACAGATTTACGGGCCATGGCTGACTGGATTCATGAGCGTGGCGGCCTCTTAGTCGTGATCATGAATGATCCAACCGTCTTAGGCTTATTAGAAGCGCCCGGCTCACTGGGTGCGGATATTGTTGCCGGTGAAGCCCAGGCCTTTGGCAATGGACTCAACTACGGTGGGCCCTACTTGGGCTTTTTAACTGCTCGCGAAGCGCATATTCGCCAGATGCCCGGCCGTATGAGCGGTTTAACCGTTGATGCCGCTGGCAATCGTGCTTATACGCTGGTGCTTCAGACCCGTGAGCAGCATATCCGCCGCGAAAAAGCGACAAGCAATATCTGTA
>CAJYHH010000988.1 GCA_913773825.1 Candidatus Sericytochromatia bacterium
ACGAGAGGGTAAGCTTGCGGCTCCGCTTAAAAGAGGGGCGGTACCAAGTGTACCAAGTGTACCAAGTGTTGAGCGTTGGACCTGCATGAGGGTGCTGGGGCTCCTTAGATGACAGTGAAAGAGTAAAACCAGCCCTGCTGGGCTATCTGGACTAAAAGTTAGAAAAATCAGCTTTTTTCAGAAGTGTCAAAAATAAAAGCTAACTGATTGTAATATACCTTTCGTTTTCTCAAAACTGTCTTGCGGCATAACAACAAAACAGTAAAATTTTGGTAACACTTTTACCCGCTTTCTTTCGTGCTTCTGTTTCTGGCACACTGGATACGGGGAGATACAGCATGGTTATGAAAATTCTGCATTTTGCCGATCTGCACATTGGGGTCGAAAATTATGGCCGCATCAATCCTGATACAGGCCTAAATTCACGGCTTGAAGATTTTCTCAAAGCGCTGGATACGATTATTGAAACTGCTTTAGCTGAGCAGGTTGACTTGGTTTTATTTGCCGGTGACGCCTTTAAAATTAATGAGCCGACCAATACCCATCAGCGAGTCTTTGCTGAACGCATCTGGCGCCTGAGTCAGCAGGGTGTACCGACTTTTTTGCTGATTGGCAATCATGATCAGACCAATAAATATGGTGAGTCTCATGCGCTGGACATCTACGATACCTTGGCGATTCCCAATGTCCACGTTAGCGGTCGTCCTGGTATTCATCGCATCCCAACGCGTTCTGGCACGCTCCAGATTGCCACGATGCCGCATGTTTCGCGCTCAGCGCTGATGACCCATGATGACTTTGCGGGTCGAACTTTAGCCGAAGTGGATCGCTCAATTGTCGAGCAGGTGGGCGAAATTCTTCAGCATTTTTCGCAGCAGCTTGACCCGTCTTTACCTGCTATTCTGGCGGCTCATGTCGGGATTGAACAAGCGCGAATGGGCTCTGAACAAAGTATGTCGATTGGCTATGGCTTTACGGTGCCGCTGCACTTAGTGGCCCGGCCGGAATACCAGTATGTGGCGCTGGGACATGTCCATAAACATCAGGTACTGTCTGAAGATCCCTTGGTGATTTACCCTGGCAGCGTGGAACGTGTGGATTTTGGTGAAGAAAAAGAAGACAAAGGCTTTGTGATTGTTGACTTAGAACCTGGTCAACCTGCTCGCCATCGCTTTGTGCGGCTGGGTGGGCGGCGTTTTCAGACGATTGAAGTGGATTTAGCTGGCGCCACTGATCCGACGGCTGAGCTGGTGGAAGCGATTGGGGACTATAACATTCAGGACGCCATTGTGCGTTTGATCTATACCATTCCGATGATTCGAGCTGAAGAAATTGACAGTGTTAAAGTCAAAGCCGCACTAGAGCCTGCTTTTTATGCGGTGATTCGGCCGATCTTAGAAGACCCCTCTGAACGGGTGAGAATGCCTGAATTAGCAGACTCAACAGAATTTCATCCGCTCCAAATTTTTGAGCGCTATCTTGAGCGCCGTGACGATCTTGAAACCATGGAGGCCGATCTGCTTCAGCGTGCCCAGCAACTTTGGGAAAAAGTGCAGGAGAGCTCGTAGCAGGCGACAGGTTGATAGTGCCTAAAAAAGCAACGGACGAACTGATTCCAGACACGTCTTCATTATCAAAAGCTGTTGTGGCGACAAGCCACCAGCCACAGTCTGCCAGCCGTCTAACGGGCGTTCAGGCCATGCTGCTTTCGGCTTTTTGTTTTGCCTTGATGAATCTCTGCGTGAGACTGCTGCCGCGGATTCCGGCGCATGAAGCGGTCTTTTTTCGCGCATTAGGCATGACCCTGATTGGGTCAGCTTTGCTTTGGCAGGCAAAAATGGCGCCGCTTGGTAAAGATCATCGTTCGTTGGTGCTGCGCAGTATCTTTGGCATGATGGGTTTAACCAGTTATTTTTACACACTTAAAGCGATGCCTTTGGCCTCTGCGGTGACGCTTCAGTATCTTAGCCCGGTTTTTTCAACGGTACTGGCGATTAAAATGTTGGGTGAACCCGTTGCGCTCAGGCGCTGGGGCTATTTTACGCTCTGCCTGGCAGGTGTAGTCATGGTCAAAGGTTTTGATACCCGGATTGCTTTGCCAATGCTGGGCTTAAGTCTGTTTTCTGCCTTTTGCTCAGGAATTGCCTATAATCATGTGCGCAGCATGCGGGGCCGGGAACACCCTTATGTGATTCTGTTTTATTTTTCGGGCTTAAATCTCCTGCTGATGGCGCCCTATACCCTGACTCACTGGGTGATGCCTGTTGGCATGGAATGGCTCTGGCTGGGTTTAATGGGGCTGTTGACTCATCTGGCTCAGCTCCTGCTGACCCTGGCGCTGCAGTCTGAAAAAATGGCTGTGGTGGCTCCGTTTAACTATACCGGTCTGCTTTACGCCCTGTTGTTTGGCTGGATATTTTTTGGCGAAACGATTGGCCCACTGGCCTTAGGCGGCATGGCTTTGATTGTGCTTGGAGTTTTGCTAGGAGGGCGAAAGTAGGTGGTAGGAAGTAGGGGGGGAAAGACAGGAAAGACGAGGATGAGTTTTATGGAGAGGGCTGATTTGGCTTTTGCCCTAACTACTCCCTACCCTCAACTACCTACTAATTCACGCCTCTTTTACTAAGTAGGGCTGGAAACGTCAGCAGAAAGATTTTGAGATCAAACATCAGGCTGACTTTTTCAACATAATCTAAATCCAGATTGAGCTTTGTCGGAATATCGAGTTCGTCACGGCCATTGACCTGGGCCCAACCGCTAATTCCGGGTCGAACTTGAAACACACCGCGCTGGCGGTGTGTGTAGGTTTCGACAATTGGCGGGACTTCGGGGCGTGGGCCAATAAAGCTCATTTCGCCTTTGAGAATATTGATTAATTGCGGGAGTTCGTCGATGCTGCTGTGGCGCAGAAATTGACCCAGACGGGTAATTCTGGGGTCAGCATTCTGAGTGAGTAAAGGGCCAATTTGGTCTGCATTGGCGACCATGGTGCGAAACTTGAAGATTTTAAAGACTTTTTCGTTGACGCCGACGCGATTTTGTAAATAGAGAGCGGGGCCTTTGCTTTCTAAACGGATGGCCAAAGCCACGAGTAGCATTAAGGGGCCCAGCGGGATCAGCATCAGCAGGGCAAAGATAAAATCGAGAGTATATTTAAGCGGTAAATAAGCCTTCATCAGCAACAGTATACGCTGGCTCTGGGTGCTATGCCAGGTGAGCGATTTGTGTCACTTTTGCCTGATCTGTTTTAAGCCATCTTGCTTAACAAATGCAAGTTTACAGACTTTTAAGCTACTCCTGAACAATCTCTAAGCCCAGCATGAAAGAATTATTCTGGCTTGGGTGTAGAATGGTTCCATGCAGGACGCTTCACCTCGACAACTTGCGCTAACCGAACATCCTTTAATCGAGCCCTTGCTGCAGGCTACACGTGAAGGTGTGTGTTTGCTGGATGCTGATGGCAAACTGCTGCTGCTCAATGGGCGTTTGCAAGAATGGCTAGCTTATGAAGATTTGCCTCCTTTTGAAACTTTTTTAGTACCCAGTGGTGAGACCACTCGTTTAAAGCAGGCAATTCGTTCCGGCAAACATCGCCATGGTGCGTTTTCGCTGGAGCTACGGGGCGCCAATGAGTCCATTCCTGTTCAGCTCAGACTGAGCCGAATTGAATGGGAGGGCACACTCTGGTTGCTACAGATGACCGATATGCGCCGTGAGCAGCAGCTTGAGTCAACTTTGGCCGGGAGTCATGATTATCAGAGCAGTCTGCTGAGAATTTTGCCTGTGCCAGTGGTGATTGTGCGCAGTTCAGATGGACGTATTTTGCAGGGCAACGATGAGTTTGTCAGCTGGTATGGTTTACCTGGGCATGGTCAGATCGGCGTCTCGATTTCAGACTTCTTTTTTCATCGCTCAGACTGGTTATTTGTTTTAGAAGAAAGCCGCCGTCGCAGTGGTCAGTCAACTCGCGAAGTTCAGGTTCGCAATCCAGATGGCAGCATTGCCTGGGCCCAGGTCTGGGCTCAGCAAGCGTTCTTTGAAGGCTATTCAGCTCAGATGCTGGTGTTTCAGGATATTACCCAGAGTAAACAAATTGAAAAATCGCTGGAATGGCGTAATCGCCTGGTGATGGCGATGATGACCGCCCAAGCACAATTTGTTGGCAATATTGACCCAGACACCCTGTTTCTGCATATTCTTAATGATTTGATGGGCATGACTTATAGTGAGTTTGGCTTTTTAGTTTCGTTTGAGCCTGAAGAAACCCAGCCAATTCAGCTTTTGGCGCTTGAACATACGCGCTGGGATTTTGAAACTGTTGAGCAATATGTCCGCACGGTACAACAAGAATTTGAGCAGCTTTCTGATCTCAAACATCCTTTTTTAAAAGCCTTGAGTTCCCGCCAGATGAAGATTCAGCAGCCTGAAGATCCGGCCTATGCCTGGATGCGTAACTTTGTCGGCATTCCGCTGTTTTCGAGCGGTCAGTTAGTCGGTCTACTCGGGATGGCGAATAGCCCTTATCCTTATGGTGAAACCCTGAGAGTTGAGTTAAATCCCCTGCTGGTCACAACCGGCAATATTATGGCGGCCTGGCGGACAGATATTTTGCGCCAGCGCGCTGAACATGAGCTGCAGTTGAGCCATGAACAACTTCATCATCTGCATCAGGATCTGCGCCAGCTAGTAGATACGGCCTGTACGCCTGTATTTGGACTGGATTCGCAGAGTGTCATCAACGAATGGAATCCGGCGGTCGCTGAATTAACCGGTATCAGCCGGGCTGAAATTCGCACCGGCATGTTAATTTATCAGGTTGTGGCGCCAGAATCACATGCTGCCTTGGCGAATAGCCTAGAAAAAGTCTGGGCTGGTGAAGCGGTCTCTGGGCTTGAGATCAATCTGCGCAGCAGTGGTCCGCCGGTTAAAATGCTCTGCAGCCTGACGCCGCGCCGCAGTGAGGCAGGTCAGTTAGTCGGGCTTTGGGGTGTCGGCCAGGATATTACTTATCTGGCAGATTATCAGAAGCGTCTACAGCTGGAAGTTCAGAGTAAAACTCGCGAAATTCAGAATAATCTCTTTGAGCAGCGTCAGTTAACCGAACATCTAAAAGATGTGCTGCAAAAAGAACAGGATATGTTTGCATTTAAAGAGCGCTTTGTCACGATTGCTTCACATGAATTTAGAGGGCCTTTGGCGGCGATTTTAATGGCTGCAGAAAACCTCTGTAACCTTAGCGATGTTTTGACACCAGAGCAGATTCAACGCAAAATCCGGCGAATTCGCGAGCGGGCCGGTCAGCTCCACTTTGTTGTCAACGATATTCTTTTATTGACCCAGATCGAAGCGGGCCATATTCGCTTTCATCCTGAACCTTGTAAACTTGCTGAACTCTGTGATGATCTGGTTGAAGAAGTTTTGCTGACAGCGCCTCAGCCTTTTGAAGTGCATGTTCATCACGATCAGCCAGAGCTTCAGACTCGCCTGGATAAAAACCTGCTGCGAATTATTCTCACCAATCTTTTGCATAATGCGATTAAATTCTCGTTTGAGAGCAATCAAATCTGGTTTAGAATCCTGCATCAAGGGGATCAGCTCTGTTTTGAAATTGAAGATCGCGGCGTCGGGATCACTCCCGAAGAACTCCCCCAGCTGTTTGAGCCCTTTTATCGCTCTGAGCGGGTTTTGTTTCGCACCAGCGGCAGTGGTCTGGGGTTAGAGCTTGTACAGCGCTCGCTGCAAATGCATCAAGGTCGCATTGAAGTGACCCCGCTTGAGCAAGGCAGCCGTTTTAGCATTTGGGTTCCTTTGCGTACCTAAGCAGATAGTCACACTTATATTAATATTAAATCTGACAGTAAATCCGACACTAGCAAAATCCTAAGCCGAGACCGCTCTAACCAGAGCCAATTCAGGGCAAGGCAAGCTATACTCTGAAGAATCTGAATTTTGAATAAAGCAACAAGCATGAGCAAAGAACGAATTTTAGTCATCGAAGACGAAGTGGATATGCGTGAAGAACTTCGCGATCTGCTGCTCTATGAGCGCTTTGACGTGCTCGTTGCCAATTCGGTGGCTGAAGGCTGGCGGCTGATTCTGGCTGAACCACCTGATTTGGTGCTGTGTAATGTTCGCTTACAAGACGGCAATGGCTTTGAATTGCTTGAACGTTTTCGCAATGAATCCAGCTGTACCCTGATTCCATTTGTATTTTTGACCGCTCGTTCTACGCCCGCTGATTTTAGAAAAGCGATGGATCTGGGCGCTGATGATTATTTAGTTAAACCGATTATGTCAGCTGAACTATTAGCTGCGATCAGAGCCAGACTCAGCCGTTATCAGGCGATTCGCAGTCATCATAAAGAAGCTTTTGGCCTGCATCAGCGCTTATTGCTGCATTATTTTCCCCATGAGCTGTTTACGCCGCTTAATGCGTTATTAGGCCTGACGCGCGCAATTCGCCGTAAAGCAGGGGATATGCCCGCTGAACGCCTTAAGCTAATGGCTGACACGATGCTTAAAAACGGGGCCCGGCTGTTTCATCTGCTGCAAAATCAGTTACTGTATCTCGAAATGGAATCAGGTGAATTTCAAGAGCAGCTTCATGCTGGCAATCTCTCACTTGAGATTCACTCACAGTTAGGGCTTTTAGCCCGTGAACGCGCCACTTATTATGATCGCGGCGATGATTTACAGCTGCACCTGGAGCATGGGGCTGTGCAAATGTTTGAAAAACACTTTCAGGTGGTGGCGCGGGAATTAATCGACAATGCCTTTAAGTTTTCAGAAGCCGGAACCCCTGTACTGGTCAGCACCCGGATTGTGGACAATCACTGGCTCCAGTT
>CAJYHH010000989.1 GCA_913773825.1 Candidatus Sericytochromatia bacterium
ATGACAGCCAATAAACCATTGAGATTAATGTTGAGATGTAGCAATTGCCCGTTCGCTCTGTGTAAATCAAGCAGTTTCTGAGCCTGGCCAGCTAATTGTTCCAGCGCATGGCGTTGAAAGGCATTTAACGTCCGAGGCTCTTGATCCATTACACAAAGTGTTCCTAACGTCAGCCCCTGTCCTGTTTTCAGCGGCACACCCGCATAAAAGCGAATCTTTGGCTCCCCCGTCACCATTGGATGCTCAGCAAAACGTTGATCCTGCGCTGTATCATCGATAATCAAAGTCTCGCCACTGGCGACTGCATAAGCGCACAAAGACAGTTCCCGTGGGGTTTCGCTGACATCTGTTCCCTGACGCGCTTTAAACCACTGGCGTTTTTCATCAACTAAAGACACCAGCGAAACGCTTGCATCACATAACTCAGAAGCTAACTGTACCAAAGCATCAAAGGCCGGATCAGCTTCTGTATCGAGAATACCCAGTCTCTTTAAAGCATCAAGCCGTAAAGCCTCATTAGCAGGTACAGGAGCTACATGCATAAGGTTTTTCCTATCTTTGTCAATTCTATGGATTTGATGGAGTTATCTTAGCCTGATTTTTTGTTTTCATGCCTTTATTTTGATGCTGCTTAAAAAGATTTCAGCCAAGCATGACCCTGATGAACAGTGAATCAAAAGCTTATCAAACAGGCAGAGCGCGATTTATACAGTGAGTTATAAAAGTAAATGAATGAGTTTGGCTTAATAAGCCTTCAGGATCAATTTAGCTCAACCCAAGATCACTTTTGAATAATAAATTACATCCACACTGGAAGGATAAGTTAAGACACACATGACCTACACAGCGCCAACCAAAATTGTATTAGTTTCGACCCTGCCTCCAGTGAATACTTCTTTAAGCGAATACGGTAAGTTTTTAGTTGAAGGCTTACTTGGCGCCAGTGAAAAGGTTGAAATTCACGTGTTGGCTGATCTGGCTGAAACCAGCCTGCCGCTCCAGGAAATCTCTCATCCCCGTCTGAGCGTTGAGCGCTGCTGGCGCTTAAACGACCTGCGCAATCCGCTTAAGCTGATCAGCCGCCTATTTGCGCTTAAACCTGACTTAGTCCTGTTTAATCTGCAGTTTGCCAGCTTTGGCGATCGCAAAGTGCCCGCCATGCTCGGCCTGACCGCTCCGATGCTGGCCAAAAAACTCGGTTTTAAAGTGGTCAGCCTGATTCACAATTTGCCTGACGCCATGGAGCTTGACAATCCCTGCTTTGGCCGCAGTCAGCTTGAACAAAAATTGATTCAGGCTGGTGCTTCAGTTGCAACCCGCATGCTGTTAAGTTCTGACAAACTCATCGTCACCCTCGATCGCTATCGCCAGATTTTAACTGATAAATATAAAGCTGATAATGTCGAAGTGATTGCGCTGGGTTCTTATATTGAACCCGCCAGCCAGCTCCATCTGCAGTCAGCTAACCGCTTTCTGACTTTTGGTAAATTTGGGACTTATAAAAAGCTCGAAAAACTGCTGGATGCATTTGCTCAATTAACTGAGCGTCACCCTGACAGCGAACTGCTGATCGGGGGTACGGATCACCCCGCCACACCGGGTTATCTGGCTAGTATTCAGCAGCGGTATGCTCATCTCAATCAAGTTAAATTTATCGGCTGGATCGAAGATGAGGCACTGCCTGGCCTGCTGCGCGACGCCAAAGCTTTAGTCCTGAGCTATGAATCCACTGCCGGCAGCTCTGGCCCTCTGCATCTGGCGCTGTCTCAGGGCAAGCCAGTGATTGCACCAGACATGGGTGACTTCCGATTAGTTGCTGATCATGAAGGCGCTGAGCTGCTGTTTTATCAGCCTGAGCAAGCAGACGGCCTGGTCAATATCCTCGAAAACGTGATGAATAACAGGGTTGACCTTGAGCGCATCAGTCGCCGCAATCTGCGTGTGGCCCAGGCTTTTTCCAGCAACCGCATCGCCCGCTGTTACACCGATTTAATCGCCAATCTGATTGAACAGGATCTGGTGGTTCCAGCATCTATGGGATCACTCCCAGCTTTAGCCAATGTCTCTGAAATCGTCTCTGTATCCGGCATTGACATTCTGAGCCGGTCAACTGAACAAGCAGCTTAAGTTTAGTCGCTTAAGTTTTAAATATACAAACTCCCTAAACTCTAAAGGAATCTAATCAAATGAAAGCTAAGCTCACCCTCTTCGCTGGCATGACGCTGCTGGCAGCTTGTACTCAGCCCCCCACAGGCCCTATTGCCTTTGTCGGAGGCCAATCCCAAGCTCAGCGCGCAGTGAGCTCAGCTTTGACAACTGATAAAATCGGCAGCGACTTAGAGCCTGTCTCTGGCACCGAAAAAGCGCCCCAGAGCTTTACGGATGAGCAGCTTCGCGCCTTTGGCCTGTCCCCTCGGGTGCGCCAGGCAGTGAGCACAGCCCGCAGCAAAATGAGCAATGCTGACTTTGAAGCCCGCATACAGCGGGGAGAGAACAGCTTTACGACCCTTGATGTCGGCGATTTTGGAATTAAATGTTACTGCCCGCTCGACAGCAAAATGTATGCCATTGGCGGTAATGGTTTAGATACCACTAACGGTCTGAACCGTATCTATGAATATAACCCGACAACCCATGCTGTTACGCAGATTGGCACAACGAATTCTAATGACACCGTAACGTCTGCCGCAATTGCCAAACACCCTATGACTGGCGACATCTACTTTATTGAATCTTATGCAGGCACGCGCCGCCTGTTTAAATACAACACCACTACCAGCACCCGGAGCTTAGTTGGCGCCACTGGCTTTACCGGCAATGTGGTTCAACTCGCCTTTAGCCGCAGCGGCATTCTTTATACGATGGATGAAAACGGCCAGCTCTTTACTCTGAATCAGAACACTGGCGCCCCCACTCAGATTCCTTTGACCGGTAATCTGGGCTCTACTGGAGGGGACATCGCTTTTTATACAGATGATGATGTCCTCTATCGCGTTGATCGGACCCGTGCCCTTTACCGCATTAATTTGACAACCGGTGTCTCAAGCTTAATGGGCACCATGACCACCATTCCAAGCGCCCATATTCCGGCTGGCCTGGGCTTTAATCCAGCTGGTGAATTACTTGTGCTGACCTATAACAGCGCGGATAGCTCTAACCGCATGTATCGCGTCAGCCTCAGCGATTTAAGTGCCACCCAGCTCCAGAGTTATGCAGGCGGCGGTACTTATCCAATGGCTGACTTAACCTCTGCCCATCTGTACACCTGCCCGGATGCCAGCACCGGTAAGCCAACTGCGCCGACGATGTTAATCAACGATAATTTTCAGACCATGGCGGCCAACTTTGGCAATTTACCCGGTGAAACCAACCCAGATACCACTTCTGGCTGGAGACAGTGGAACGCTGACTATTACCCCGCAGGCAAAGGGGTCGTCGCCTTTAACCCTGGCCGCTATAATCCTGCCCCAGGCGGCATTGACGACCCCAAAAACGATATTCTTGGCAAACGCTCTACCCCTGGTGAGTTTGAAGCTGAACGACCACATTTGCTGGAAACGTCGATCGCCAAAACGATTCCGCTTAAATACACCTCTGGTGATCGGGTGATGGCCAAACTGAACGTGGCGCCGACCTTTACCCATGGCGACAGCGACGCCACGCTGATTCTCTGCTTTGATGA
>CAJYHH010000990.1 GCA_913773825.1 Candidatus Sericytochromatia bacterium
CCTGGGAGCAAATGATGGGATTGTTTCAACCGCCGCTTTATTGCTGGGCATGATTGGCAGCGGCGCCAACAGTCAGCAAATTTTAACAACCGGTCTGGCGGGCTTAGTAGCGGGAGCCTTATCGATGGCTTCAGGAGAATATGTCTCAGTCAGTTCCCAATCAGATATAGAAACAGCGGATTTACAGCGTGAGCGCAGTGAATTAGCAAAAAATCCACAAGCAGAACTTGAAGAACTGACCGAAATCTATGTACAGCGAGGATTAAACAAAGCTCTGGCTGCTGAAGTCGCTCAGCAACTCATGGACCATGATGCGCTGGGCAGCCATATGCGCGACGAATTAGGCTTAAGTGAACATCAACGAGCACGGCCTCTTCATGCAGCCCTGACCTCAGCCCTGACTTTCGCCAGCGGTGCCCTGTTACCTGTGCTGTGTGGCTGGTTTTTTCCCTTAAGCTGGCTCTCTACGGTGATTCCAGCTGTTTGCCTAACGTGTTTAGCTCTGCTGGGAGCTTTAGCTGCCTGGGCAGGCGGCGCTTCTAGCTGGCGAGGCGCCTTTCGCGTCACTTTTTGGAGTGCGCTTGCGATGATCTGCACTTACTTAATCGGTCATCGCTTTGGCGGAACTTAAGTCTTAAAGTCCTCTAAATGGTTACGCTTAGACCGTAACGGTCGCTCAAGCTTCTGAACATAAACCAAACCATTAAACCAAACCAACATTCAGCACAAAATTAATTGATTCTTCTCAATTTCTATTTTTTAAAATAGCCAGGTTTAACTAACCGGCATCTCTGCCAGGCGACGGGCTAAGAGCGCTCAAATCTTGAAGATTCAATCCTAGCGATAAACTCGCACAACGGCTAAATAAAACACAAACAGCTTCAGTTCCAGCGGCCAATTGCTTGGCAGCTCTACTTCAAAATAATGACGTAAAGCCAGAAAAGGGGTTGTCTCCCGCAACACACCAAGTTGTTGGCCCGACTGCAGCAGCAAAAAACCAAACCGCCAGCTATTCTGTCGTCTCAGCTCAAATGTTTGTTCCTGCCATTGAATCAGCCAGGGGCTTCGACCTTGAGTGGAGGCATTTGCCAGCGGCAAATCATTTGTATGCTCCGAGCCAGGCAGTAAAAAGTATTTAAAACCTTGGTTGGCATAGGTTTCATACTCCAAATGCCAGTGCTGCCCATTCAGTTCAAAGCGCACAAAATCTTCCCAGCGCACAGGTAAAGCCCCACGCATCAGACTGTTACGCGCCATGGGCAGTTTATTGGGCATTAGCAACTGCCCTAATTTAGCGTGATGAGCATCTGCGACATCATAGCGAAACAAACTTAAGGCGCGAATGCGCAGCAAAGATGATTGATTCAACAAAGAGCCTCTTTAAGCCTAGCGTCTGGTGCCATGCCTGGATTGGTTAGTCTTTTCTTTTGTCTAGAATCAATGTAACCGTTATGGCCAAATCAATTTGTAACCAAGCTCCCAAAAAAAACGCAAGAAAACAGACACAAAATGGACTTCCAACAAAAAAAACTAAAGTAATTTTAAAATATGTTTTCAGATTACTTTAAAATTTAGATAAATAAGCTATGTCATATGCTAGTATTTGCATCATTAGATTAAATCAATTTTAAAGCCTACACGCTTGCTTAGCCCGCTCCACCAGCCTCTACGACTGGTATTTTTGATATTTGGCGGCAAAATCCATGTTCACCGACACCTCATCGCAGCTTCATTTGAATTAGGTTCTCGATTTGACGTCAGGTCGGCTGCTTCTTTCTCAGGCTTTTGAAGACTTACTGGGTACTTCTCTGTCAAATCTAGAGAGTCTCTATGACCATCTTGAACCGGCTTCAGCAACCAGACTTCGCAACTGGTTGTCTGAACTTGCATTAGATTATGAATCTGGTGAAGTCCCTTTAAGCTTTAAAAACCGCCATCCCACAGCTTATATTGCCCAGCTTGAACCCCTGTTTTATAAAGGGGAATTAAAAGGCGTACAAGGCCGAATGTTCCCCATTCTCTCTATGCTGCACGAACAAATGCTCCCTGATAAAGAGCCGCAAACTTCGGCACAGGGCAATCTTGGGATTGTGTTAACGGATCCACTGGGCCTGATTGATGACTGTAACCCCCTTTTTTGTAAAATGCTGGGCATGAGCCGCACAGCCTTACTGGGTTCACGGCTCCAGAACTTTATTCATCCAGCCGATCGCACACAGCCAATCGCCCTTTATCATCAACTGCGTGATGGAAAGCTTGAAACCCTGCATCTTGAAAAACGTTACCGTCAGGCTGACGGGACTTATTTTCATGCCGAAGTTGGCATTGCCTTGGTTCGTTCAGAGCAGGGGGATGTCAGCCATTGTATTCGTTTTATTCTCAATCTCAGCGCCCGCCAGCAACTTGAAGCTGAGCATCAGCTGCAAAAAAACCTGATTGATGATCTGGAGCTCTAACTGTCTTGCAGCCAAAGGCCCCATAAATCTGATGATCCGCTCAGGTGATGATGGCTCAAAAACTCGGATTGATCACAAGTCCGCCACTGCCGACGGTCACCGTCACTGTAGCGGTCTGGCTGCTTGCTACGCCATCTTTGGTCACGGTTAAAATCAAGGCATAACTGCCCGAAGTTGAAGGGGCCTGCCAGTATACAGTTGGCCCTGTCAAGGCACTAAAACTGCCGCAATTAGCGATGGGTTGGCAAGTCCAGCTATAATCACCACTACTTAAAGGGCTACTGCTAAGGCTTCCATTTGCATTCAGTTGCACCAACGAACCCGCACCCACCACATGAGTCGAGCTCAGGCTCAGGCTGTGAATCACAGGCCCCACTGGCAAAACAGCGCTTCCGCTGCTGCCACCACCGCCAGCGATGCCAGATGAGCTTCTGACGCTAATCAGGATTTGCACCTCGTAAGAGGTCCTAGCTACACGCGCAATAATCGTCGCAGAACCATTTTCAACCAGTGATTGAATAAAGTCCTGGCTGATCCACTGCGATTTCCTGAGGACGCGTACTGCGCCACTCAATCGGCAGGGTAGCCTGCACTTGTGAGCTCAAGGGCTGACCTTGAGCATCAAGCAGCGTGACATAAATCCTGACCGTTTCGCCTTTGGAATACAAAAAGCGTTTAGGCTCTTCAAAACGCATCTCAAACACAGGTGTTGCGGGCACGCTGGGTTTTGGCGTCGGGCTTGGCGACGAGCTTGGCGACGAGCTTGGCGTCAAGTTCGACAGCGGACTTGGCTGAGAACTTAGGCTGGGTGTAGGCTCCGGAAGCGGACCTGGGCTGGCGCTAGGTGGCGGACTTGAAGAACGGGGCAGCAGCGGTGGCGTTTCTGTCGAGGGTGGAGGGCCACAGGCCACCACCCCCAGCAAGCCACAGACCATCCCGATCGAGCTGAAGCGTAATGAGGCTGATTTCCGCATTAATGAAAGCCGCCGTTAC
>CAJYHH010000991.1 GCA_913773825.1 Candidatus Sericytochromatia bacterium
GCTAATTTCATCCGAATGCCGGCATTGGGGTCATAGGCCAGTTTTTGCAGGGCTTCACGCGGTAAATCACTGCGTTTAAGCACCGTTTCACGCACAATCTGATCGCGGTCAGTGGCGAGCTGAATCAGGGTATAGCTGGATGTGGCGGGGTTATTGGCGACATGTGCACGAATCTCAGGGTAGTTATCCTGAGCCAGACGTTCAAGGGTAGCCGGTGGTGTGTAGCGATTGGCGGCGACAGCCTGGCGAACGCTTGGGCTGCCGTCAACAGACAGTTCATGTAAGCGCCGACTGTCTAAGGTGCGCTCAGCATCACGCTGGCGATCCGCCTCTGTTTCAACTGGAGTCTGAGGTGGGGCACCGGAATTAAAGGGATCGCTTGTATGGGTGCCGCCGCTGGGTTGAGTCGGCTGGGGTTTAAACGGATCTACTCCAACGCTGCCGCCATTAGCCGGTTGATTGGGGCTTGTACCTGTTGTGCCGCCAGGTTTGGGCTTAAAGGGATCGGTGCTGCCGTTAGCGGGCTGAGCCGGGGTGGGTTTGGGATTAAACGGATCCACTCCTGTGCTAGTGCCACTGGTGGGCTGACTTGAGCTTGGATTGCTTGGTTTGGGTTTAAACGGGTCTGTTCCAGCTGTGTTGCCACTCGCCGGTTGAGCCGGGGTGGGTTTGGGCTTAAAGGGATCCGTGTTTGTGCCTGATGTTGGGCTGCTGGTGGGGGAAGTAGCCGGGATTTCTTTGGCTAACATCTGTTTGGCTTCATCAATCCATTTTTGGACGGTAGCAGCTGAATAGGTTTCTTTGGTCAGTTGGGCGGTTTTATTGGCTGTGTTTAACGCTTCTGCTAAATGAGCCGGATTGCGACGGGAGAGTTCGCGTAAGCTTGTGACGCCGACTTTTTCAAGTAATTCTGCGCGTTTAGGGCCAATCGCCGTGTGCTGTTTAATCAGGTCATCCTGTTGATTAAAACCATCAGACTGCAGGCCCTGTTTAGGCTGAGTAGCAGGTGTCTGAGCGGGTGTTGGGGTTTGATTGGGCTGATTAGATTTAAACGGATCCTGGCTAACTGGACGATTATCAACGCGCATGAGAAGTTCCCCCTGAAGAAAGGCTGGGTTGCTTTATATTATGCCACGAAGCTTAGGAAATCCAAAGATTGGGAAAGGAAGGGGTGGGTGCGACGCTGTGCGTCGCGGTTGTGTGGCCTGACGGACGGTTTAGACACGGGCAAGCCCGTTGGTTTAGAAGTTTAGTTTTAACTTCTAAACCTGATCTAAACGCGCAGCTATAACCCAATCCCCCTAAACCGAATCCGCAGGATTGACTAACCCTGCCTAAACCACTCAGCACAAACCCTCTTCTACCCCATCGCCATCGCATCAAGCGTCGCTTCTAGGTCAATTTCGCGGGTTTGACTTACTACGCCATCCGGGCGATAAAGCGTTAACACAGCTCGGTTGCCTAAGCCTTCCTGAAGCATTAAGCGGCCAAAACTCTGGTTATCGGGCTGGAGCATCAGAGTCAGGCGGCCATCAGCACTGAGCAGGCTGCGCAAGCTGCCTCCATAGCTGGCGCCGCCACTTGTAATGGCAAAGCTGCCAAAGCCGGTTCCGGCTCCACGATGGCTGACAAAGCGCTGTTCACTGAGTTCGAGCTGGCTGCCATCGTCTAGCGTTGTTTGAACTTCAGTGCGAATTTGCGTGCCGTTTTTTTCATAATTGATTGAGCGTAAACCTGTGCGAGATAACCCAGCTGATTGGGTATCTAAGCGCAGGTCATAGCCCTGGCTGATCGGGCTGTTGAGGCTATCAGGCAGAGCGGTCCGGCTTGTAACCCGAACCCGATTGGTCAGATCCGCATCCAGATCGCGAAAAGTCAGTAAGACACTTTCGGAATTGGCGCTCATTGCCGCCACGTCGCTACTTGTTGCGCTATAACCCAGATTGGCGAGTGCCTGTAAAGTTAGGTTGGCATGAACATTGGCTTTAAGCCGACCGCCTAAATCAAGGGACGGGTCAGCTAAATGACCCACAGCTAATAAATCAGATCGAATACGGGCGCGTAATTGATTGGGGTTGATCAGGATTTTGCCCGTACCGTCAAATTCAAGTCCCTGAGTAGCTAATAACTGACTGGTAAAGCGAGAGACGGTATCGTCAAAAATAGCCACTGAAGCATCAAAACTAGGCAGGGATCCGGGATTTGCGGATACACCAGCCTGGTTGGCCGCCTGATCAGCAGATAAGGGCTGACCCAGAACCGGGACATCAAAGTCGTTTTGATCCGCGTTTTCGGGAATTAAAACCGGTTGAGGCAAGCTGGTAAAGCGCTGACTGGCTAAAGTCCGGCTGTCACTCAGGCTGGCTTCGATTTCCTGGTAACTGACTAAGGCTAAACGAGCTTGCGTGGTAAAAGCATCTTCACCGGTCAGGCTCAGATTTGCGGCAGGCTGAACACTTGGGGTTTGGACCGTTGGGTTGCTACAAGCCACTAAGAAGAGGCTGGCTGCGCTGATTGTTTTTAAAAAGACTTGAGTGGTTTTGATACTGCCCATCGCTTTGTCCTCACACCTATCCTGGTTGTCCGTTTTTGCTTATGGTTTGTAAATGACTTGAACGATTTGATCTAAACGATTTGATTTAAATATGCATATATCTCTATCTATTTAAATTTTTAGCTGATTTAAGCTGCAGAATTCAAGCTCCCGATATGGCCGGATTCGGAGCCTAAAAGCCTGATTGCTGCTGGATATCACAGTTTGGGCTGCTTATCAAAATCCTGCTAAAAATCGTCTAGATAAAGCCGCCTGCCAGCTCTGAAACCAGTCACACTTAACCAAAATTGGCCAAGTGTCTTGGGCTTTGTTACCATGTAACACACATGTTTAGGCGGATCAGCTGGGGTTTAGCGCTTTTAAATTCGGCTAAATCTGTCAGTCGCCAAAGGAGAAACGTATGAAACCAGTCGCCGTTGTTTTATCTGGCTGCGGTGTTTTTGATGGTGCCGAAATTTATGAATCCACCTTGACCCTGCTCAGACTTGACCAGCTGGATATTCCGTATCAGTGTATGGCGCCAAATGTGCCCCAGCTGCATGTGATTAATCATCTGACGGGTGAAGTGGTCAAAGACGAACATCGCAATGTTTTAATCGAAGCGGCCCGTGTGGCGCGCGGCGAAATGATCGATTTGGCTGAAGCCAAGGCTGAGAACTATAGCGCAGTGATTTTTCCCGGTGGGTTTGGCGCGGCTAAAAATCTCTGTGATTTTGCGGTTAAGGGTGCTGATTGTGACGTTAACTCAGAAGTTGAGCGGATTGTCACTGAGGCGCTGGCTGCTCGTTTACCGCTGGGCTTTATTTGTA
>CAJYHH010000992.1 GCA_913773825.1 Candidatus Sericytochromatia bacterium
GTGATTCGCGAACCCAAAAGGTCACGTCACAGCCACTAAGACGCAAATGGGTGCCAATTACTTGGCCCACTGCGCCGGCTCCGAGTATCAGTACATTATTGATCTGCATAGTGGAGCATTATAGCAGAGAGCACCTTCCAATTGGCACTTGGTCACTGACACATCCGATCAGAGCTGCTAAATCCTTTTTTGTTCCTAACATTTGCGGCTCATAAATGAGCGCTGCTGTTCCGTCGATTTTGACTCTACAGCTAAACAAGGGGGTGTTAAAATAAGGGCGACAGCGACGGATGCTCCGGCGTTTCTGTCCGGGAATGTTCCGCTGCTGACGCAACTCAGTTTAAACGAGGTGGCATTCATGAAGCTCGACCCCAAACAGACAGCTGTTGTCCTCATAGAATTTCAGAATGATTTTACAAGTGTTGGCGGTGCCCTGCATGAAGCAGTAAAAGGCGTGATGACGTCAACAAATATGCTTGAAAATACCGTCGAACTGGTGCGCCAGGCCCGTGAACAAGGGGCCACAATTGTACATGTGCCGATTAGCTTTGCGCCGGGCTACGGTGAACTACCGCCTGAGCCCTATGGCATTCTCAAAGGCGTTGTTGACTCTCAGGCGTTTGTTAAAAGCCAGTGGGGTTCTGAAATTGTCGAGGTTTTAAGCCCGCGTCCGGGAGATATCGTGATTGAAGGCAAACGGGGGTTAGACGCTTTTCCAAGCACAAATCTAGACTTTATTTTGCGGGGGCGTGGTCTGCAAAATGTCGCGCTTTGCGGTTTTTTAACCAATTGCTGTGTCGAATCCACCATGCGTTCAGCTTATGAGCGCGGTTATCAGGTTTTGACGCTGACAGACTGTGTCGCTGCCACCAGTCAGGAAGAGCACGATAACGCCATTGCCAAAGATTTCCCGATGTTTTCTCATCCAATGAGCAGCGCTGACTTTTTAGAAGCCCTCAGCGGAGCACGTGAGTTAGTTGACGCCAGCCGTGGCTACTAAATCTAACATCTAAGTCCTAAGCACAGTCCTAAGCACAAAGCCCGAAGCTGTTTTGCTACAGCTTCGGGCTTTGTTTTGTGCTAAATCAGAAGCTTAGACAGCGACTTCAGAAAACAGATCTTTAATCAGATCTGCATAACGCTCGTTGATCACGCGGCGCTTATATTTCAGGGTCGGCGTCAAACAGTTATTTTCCTGGGTCATTTCTTCTTCGATCAAGGAGAATTTTTTGATTTGCTCATAGCGTGCAAAGGTTTTGGTATGAGTATCAATTTCAGCCCGAATGAGAGCTTGAACCTGTTCGCTATTGACCAGATCCAGACGTTTTTCGAATTTAATCCCTTTATCGCGAGCCACTTGCTCAAGGGTTTCGTAGTTGGGGTAGATTAAAGCAGCCATATATTTCTGGTTATTGCCTAGCATCACGGCCTGTTCTATCAGGGCGCTATTTTTTAGAGCGTTTTCAATTGGCTGAGGCGCGACGTTTTTGCCATTGCTCATGACGATGATTTCTTTTTTGCGATCGGTAATCCGCAAAAAGCCCTCATTGTCAATTTCACCGATGTCGCCCGTATGGAACCAGCCTTGCTCGTCAATCACGTCCGCTGTGGCATCGGGCTGATTGTAATAGCCCTTCATGATGTTAGGGCCACGTGAAATAATTTCGCCGTCTTCAGCAATTTTGAGCTCCTGGCCGTCTAAGACTTGACCGACTGCGCCAAAGCGAACTGCCCCTGGGCGATTCAGACAGATCACCGGCGAGGTTTCAGTCAGACCGTAACCTTCATAGATATTAATGCCGACTGCAAAGAAAAACTCAGCCAGTTCGCGCATCAGCGGGGCGCCACCAGACACGGCAAATTTAAGTTGGCCACCGGTGCGGTCTTTGATTTTAGTAAAGACCAGTTTGTCAGCAACGCGATGTTTAGCAGCTAACAAAGGCGGCAGAGACTTGCCGCGAGTTGTGTATTCAGAAGCCTGTTTGCCGATATCTAAAGCCCAATAGAAAATTTTGCGCTTGAGCGGTTTATCACTTTCGATATTGGCAATGATGCGGTTATAGATTTTTTCAAAGACTCGTGGTACGGCCACAAAGGCTGTGGGGTGAATTTCTTGAAGATTCTGAGAGATGGTGTCGATGCTTTCAGCATAGGCAATAGTCGCGCCGCAGTACTGAATCACGTAGTTGACGACGCGCTCTAAGACGTGTGAAAGCGGCAGGAATGACAGAGTGGTCTGGTTATAGTCAAAGCCGAGCGTGTCAGCGGCGGTTTTGGCGTTAGAGGCAAAGTTTTTATGGGTCAGCATCACGCCTTTGGGGTTACCCGTGGTGCCGGACGTGTAGACAATACTCACCATATCGTCTTCTTTGGCGTTGTTGAGGCGCTTGTCGAGTTCAGCCCGATGCTGTTTGAGGGCGGCTTCACCTTCGCTAAGTGCAGTTTTATATTCAACTAAGCGCAGGCCTTCAATCTGGACGTCTGCAGGTAAAGCGTCAAAGCTGATTAAGAGCTTGAGCTGGGGGCACTCTTTGGCGATTTCCTGGATTTTTTTGAGCTGCAGAGGTTTAGAGACCAGAATGGCGCGTGAATCGGAGTCTTGCAGAATATAGCTGATTTGTTCAGGGGTCAGGGTGGGGTAAACCGGGACATTAACACAGCCAGCGCTGATTAAAGCCATATCGCTGATTGGCCATTCAGGGCGATTTTCGGATAGCAAAGCTGCCTTGTCGCCTGGCTGAAAGCCCGCTTCAATAAAAAAAGCGGCGAGTTGTTCGACGCGTTCTTTCATTTCCTGATAGGTGATCGCTACATAGGTTTCACCGATTTTTTCCTTCAGGGCCGCCTTGCTGGAATACCGATTGGCGGAGTCATAAAAGTGCTTGGTTAACAGGTTACTCATGAACCTTTTCTCCTCATAGTCAGTGCGTCGATGCAAAAAACGAACAGAAACAAAGCCTGTTCTAAATGCTATGGCCTCTGATTTGTCTGGCTTTTGCATGACCTACAGGACAAGCCTTAAATCTGAATAAAAACAGGCAGACAAAAAAGAGTAATAGACCTTTTAAACTGAACTTTCCCTGTTATGCCAGACTAGCCAGCACAACAGGGAAAAGAACCCGTCAAAAGGGATTAGACTTTCATTACCACGGCTTCGTCGACAGATTCATCAGGGATGATCAGACCATATTCATGGTGTTTGTCGTCGATGCGGTAAATGATGTTGAGTGAATCGCTCTCCTGGTTGCGGAACAGCAGGAAATTGTATTCCATCAGCTCCATCTGAGCGATTGCTTCTTCTGGGCTCATCGGTTTAATCGCCAGGCGCTCGTTGCGGATGCGACGACGATTGCCATCACCTTCAACAGAGTCTGCTTCTAAACCTTCACCCATGGCGACTGAGGTTTTGACATGGGGGCGATCTGAGCGCTTGTTCTCATATTTTTTGAGCTGGCGCTCAAGTTTGTCGGCGACAAGGTCGATGGCGGCGTACATGTTCACAGAGGACTCCTCAGCGCGCAGTACAAGGCCATTAACGGAAGTCGTCACGTTGACTTGCTGATTATTCTTGATACGGGGATTCTTGGCAACGCAGAGTTCAACGTTCATTTCCAGAATGTGCCGGCTGTACTTTTCGGACTTGCCCAGCTTTTCCTCAACGTACTGGCGTAGGGCATCGGTGACTTCGATATTTTTACCGTGAATAATGAATTTCATACAGGCCATACTTCCTTTCGTGCTGGTACGCATATTGATTCGTAACTAGATACAGACACGTTGCTTCAAATCAGATTCAGCAGAGTCAGCGCCTCCTTATTGTGACACAGTTATATACTACGCCGTTTTGGTGCTGGCGGCTACTCTGATGAGCCTTTTGATCTTTACTGAGACAAGCCCCTTTCGCTGGCTTGAACCCCGTGACCTTATCCTGTTCTGAACATATGCGAATTTTCATATATTTAAAATCTAACATATTGAGGCCAATGCTGCCAGAGACTGCTGCCAGCGCTGTTCCCAGTTTCCAGATAAGCAGACATAAGGGCGCTGGTGAGATTTTAACAGTTCAAGACAGTTCTGATAGAAGTGGTCACGGGTTTGAGGACGCAGGCGATGAACGTCGTCAACCCAAGGTACATCAGGGCTGCAGAGCAAAGTCAGGTCATAGTGCTGTTGTGCAGCAGTCTGCTCCAGCCAGCTTTCAGAGTGGCCATAAAGCTCTCGGCTCCAGAGCACGGTTGTGAGTAAATCGGTATCACAAAATAAATAACGATTGGCCTGGCGCGCCAGGGCTTTCTCAGATGCTAATTGGCCCTGAGCAATGAATTTTAAATCTGATTCTGTTAGCTTACCCTGCTGCTGGGCGAGTAAAATCTGGGCGTATTCTGGCACATGTACAGTCTGAAAATGTTTTGCCAGCTGACGAGCCAGTGTGCTTTTACCGGTTGACTCAGGGCCAAACAGACAGATTCGCTTTAAAAAATACGGCCTGACGCAGTCTGGCAGGTATTCCCAGTGTTGGAGCGGCTGTTTACGAATTGCTGTGCCGCTGACGGGAATTAAGTCACGGGAGAGGTCAACGGCTAAAAAACGAGCGTTAAGTTCGGCTGCTAAGCGTTCCCCGTAGGCCTCTGAAGCAAAAACATAATCAACGGGCCAGGGCAAAATTTCAGTTAGATTCTCGCGCCAGAGCTGCCAGAAGATTTCCGGCGTTTCAGCTTCTTCTGGATATTGAGGCAAAACTTTATCGAGATGCAGGACCCGACAATTGGGAAAAAGTTCGCTCATCCAGTCAAAACGCAGCCGACCTGAGATCGGTTCATGAGGCATGGTGCCCACCACAATTGCTAATTCATCCACAAAATGGCGGGCAAAATCAGCTAAAAGCTGATGGCCGCGATGAGGCGGCAAAAATTTTCCCAGAATCATCCCGCGAGTGGGTCGGGGCGTTTGGCTGGGATA
>CAJYHH010000993.1 GCA_913773825.1 Candidatus Sericytochromatia bacterium
AGTCATTGGCTTCCATATGGGTTAATTTACGCGGGTAAGTCGCTTTGGCCGCATTGCCAATCAGCAGATCAATTGGCGCGCCCGCTGCTTCAATGGTCTGTCTGAGTCTTTCAGCATCATCTTGGGCCAAATCAAAAACCGCATAATCAGCCTGACCCCCAGCCTGCTGAATCGCTTCGCAAGTGATTTGCAAACGGCTTTCTTTGCGGCCTATAATCCAGACTTTGACGCCTTCTTGAGCCAAAGTCCGGGCAATCACGGCGCCAATTCCCTGACCCCCACCTGTAATCAGCGCGGTTTTACCTTTAAGTCCCAGTTCCATAAAAGGTCTCCCTGTTTACTCTGCTTGACGGCTTGTGGATTCAATTATTTAGCGGGCTGCTATTCAGCGGGCTGCTGAGCGGCCAGAGCCGCTTGTTTTTGCTCAATAAACTCAGCAATGCTGCCCAGACTGTCAAAATGCTCAGGGGTGACTTCGGCGCTGTGAATCGCCACGCCAAAACTGCGGTCTAAAGCCAGAACCAGCTGGACGAGTTCAATCGAGTCCAGACCTAAATCAGCTTTTAAACGGGTCTGAGGGGTCAGGCCGGTTTCACCGCTGAGATCGGCAACCAGGCTTAAAATTCGGGCGTAAATGTTTGCTTCGGCCATTGGGGCAGCTCCCTTCGCTTCAGCTTGCCGTTAGCCGTTAACGGCAGCTGATCCACAGCATACCAGGAATGCGGACGTTTTTGAGACGGCAGTTCAGCCCGCGCCCAGCGCCTGAGCACAGGCAAAGTTACATCCCCCTGAACTAAAGCAATCATGCGCTGACCTAGGACAACATCTGGCTCCCCGTACACTGCAGCAGCCTGCACCCCAGGACAGGCCAGCAGAATCTTTTCAATTTCAAGCGGCGCAATTTTTTCACCGGCAACCTGAAAAACATCATCCCGGCGTCCGCTCAAATACAAATAACCGTCTCTTAATTGACCATTGTCACCGCTGCTTAACCAGCCATCTGACAGCACAGCCTGAGTCTGTTCAGGCGCAGCCAAATATCCCAGCATCAGCCCTGGACTCTGAATCAGCACTTGTCCTTGCGGGTCTAGTTTGAGCTTCACATCTGCAAGCGGTCGACCTGCTGAACCCTGCCAAAACGGGGCTTCATGATGACTCAAAGCTGAAACCCTCGGCCCGGCTTCGGTTAAACCATACCCCACCCAAAGCTCAGCCTGGGGGCAAGCTTTTAATATTTTTTCAGCCAAAGGCAGGTCCAGAGCCGCACCGGCAACTTTAAGATGACGGAGTTCTGGCAACTGAAGCGAACCGTCTAACAAAGAGCGAAAATGAGTCGGAACTCCAGCTAAGCGCCGAATTTTATGGGCTTGTAAATAAGCCAGGCGCTCACCCGGCAGAGCACCAGCTGGCATTAAATGCAGCTCTCCGCCCGTAAACAGCGTAAGCAGCACCTGCGTAATTAAGGCAAAACCATGATGCAGCGGCAATAAAACCGCCACTTTGTCAGGTGTCTCAAGCTTCATGCTGCTGGCAACAGCTTTTAGCTGGGTCAAAATTCCCTGATGACTCAGCACCACTCCTTTAGGTTCTCCGGCACTGCCTGAGGTAAACAAAACTAAAGCAGCCTGCTGATCGGGCTGGTTTGACCCAAGCCAGTCAGGCTGCAGACGACTGGCCAGCCAGGCATCTACCACCAGCGGTAAAACACCGGCGCTCCAGCAGGCCAAGAGCTCAATTAAAAACTCAGCGCTAGCCGAAGCCATTAAAACCCGCCGTCCAGATTTTAAGTCCGGCTTTAAAGCTAAGGCGCGCAGCTGAGCAGCACGGGCTAAATCCCCAAAACTCAGACTGGCGTCAGCAGCATAAACAACCCCTTGAATCTGGCCATGGACCAGGGCCAATACCAGCTCAGCCAGCGCCTGATACTCTGACACTTGTTAAAACTTCAGGCCCCAGCCCAAACTTGAAGCAGCTGTTTAGCCATCGTTGGGATTGCGAATCTGACCGGGTTGCTGAGTGGTCGCCAACTCACGACGCTGCATCAAGAAGGCCACTAAACCTTCGCCGTTAATTTCATTGGCAGAGCGTGTGTTGCTCATTAATAAAAAGGCTTTGAGATCATCCGTTGACAGCGCTGGGAAATTATTGCCCGTGGTGCGGTTAATCGCGTTGATGACCTGATTGATTCCTGGCAAGGTAGACTGCAGCTGGAATTCAGAGCCAGCAAAGACATTCTGAACATCTTCACGAGCCAGCAGGCGCTGAACCGTCTGAGAGCTGATGGCCTGGGTACCGGCAGCTTCAACACCACGCAGCTGATGACCCAGACCCAGACCCTGGATCTGTTCTGCCACTTCAGCAATAAACACATTGGCATCACTCAGCTGATTTTTAACCGTCTGCTGATTTTGCTCATACCAGCGCAGCTGCTCAAGAGAGCCTGTCAGCAACATAGTCGCGTCATTCGGTGAACCCGGCCGCATCATGGACTGGAAAGCCGGATCGCGAATCATCAGTTGGAAAGACTCTGGCAGCGCCGCTTTAATATCGGGGTGCTCCTGGGGATTAAACTGACCAGTGGCGCGATAAATCGATAGCGCCGCCACAACCGCCAGACCCTGCTGGGTGATCTGGCCGTTTTGGCCATATTGCAAAGTTGGATCAGACAGCGCCCGTGTAAAGGACTCGCTGCCGGCACTCACATCCCCTAAACCCGGTGTCGCGCCAGGGCCTTGAGTCACAAAGTCGCGGATTAACTGATTGCGTTCTGCCATGACCTCGGCGCGCTGTTGAGCACCCAGATGGGTATCGCGCAGGCGCTGATCCAGCTCACGATAACGGGTACTGAGCTTTTCAAACATCCAGCCGCCTTGATCCGGACGAGCCGGGGCAGCAGTTGCCGTTGCGGTGGAAGTGCTCATATTCAGGCTCATCCGTGGCCCAAACAGACGGTTATCGTAAATCTGAGAGCTGATATTTGGCATTCTGAGCTGCACAGGCGGCACAGAAGTCAGCAAATCAGGGGTCACAACCGGCGCTCTCAGGCTCGGATCCATGGCCAGGCGCTCAGACAATAGCGAGCCCGCAGCAGGCGGTTGGGGCCGCAGCGGAATCGCCGGGAAGGACATTTGCGGCTGTTGCTGGGGGATCGGGGTAAAGTTCAGACTGGTATTGACAGGCTCAGCCAGACGCAGGCGCAGAGGTTCATAAGCCTTTTGTAAAAACTGATTCATATTCAGACTGAACTTAATATCGTTCTGGCCCTGACCCAAAAATGATTTCAGCCGGTCGTTAATATCCCGGTCGCTATAGCCACATTCTTTGGACATATCATGAACCTGCTGATCGTTAAAACGATTGCCGCCAATTGCGTTCATAAACAGGAATTTAGTCAGCGAGCGACGCATCAGGCGCTGTGGGTCATAGGTAAAAACGCGAGTGGCTTCAGCAAAGTCTTCACGGGGATCAATCGAACCATAATCGCTTGATGCAGCCCGGTCAGAACCCAGACGTTCGTGATAATCCTGGGTATTCGAGCTGACCATATTGGTCCCGCCCTGGGTGTCTACTTCGCGATGATTAAACAACCGCGACCAGTTGTCATAAACGCGCAGGCTGTCGTTACGGTCAAGGGCGCGCTCCCAAAGATGGCTGGTTTCATGCACCACGAGCTGCTCAGCCATATCATGGCCCTGGCCAGAGTCCATCACATTAAACCAGTTACCCACCAGATACTGAGCCGTAGTGCGATTAAACGTCCCGTTACGTGAGAGTTCATGGACTTTGGTAATGTCTTCTGTAAGCGCCTGACGAGTATGAGGAGCCAGCTGGCTGGGGGTTTCAGCAACCAGGGTGTTCATACGGGCGCGCACCCGGTCAAGGATCTGAGGCGCATCAGCGGGCTTGGCACCCAGAGCGCGGAAGTCTTCGTTAATCCCGTTAATCAGC
>CAJYHH010000994.1 GCA_913773825.1 Candidatus Sericytochromatia bacterium
CCCGCCTCACGCAGCTATATCGAACAATTACTGGCCCTGAGAAATCTCAGAGCCTGGGAAGCAGCTGCGCTTCAAGAGCCCTGGCGCGAGCTTGAACATGAACGCCAGGCCTTAGCCGCCGGCACCTTGCTTGAAGACCTGCGCAAGCGTCAAAACGGATGAGTGATCAGATGAGTGATCAGATGAGTTCACAACAGCCCGAGCAAAACCCAGCTCAATTCTGGGATTTACGCTTTTCGGCACCTGAGTTTATGTACGGCAAAGCTCCAAACGTCACGTTTAAACAGCTTTTAGACCAGCTAGAGCCCGGCAAACTTTTGCTGCCGGGCGAAGGCCAGGGCCGCAATGCGGCTTACGCTGCAGCCCATAACTGGGATGTGCTGGCTTTTGACGCCAGCTCAGTGGCCCGTGAGCGGGCTTTAGAACTGGCCGCTGAACAGCATCTCAATTATCGCTATCTGACAGCCGATCTCAATCAATTTGACCCTGGTGCTGAACGTTTTGATTTAATTGCAATGATTTTTATTCATCTGATGCCAGAACAACGGCCGATTATTCATCGCCGTCTGAGTAACTGGCTTAAACCCGGTGGCTATATTCTGGTTGAAGCCTTTGCCAAAGGCCAGCTGCAATACAAATCCGGTGGCCCGCCAATTGAAGCCGCGCTTTATTCTCCTGAACTGCTGCAAGCTGATTTTTCAGGTTTAAATCTCTTAGAGCTTGAAGAACTGACCGATGTGCTCGACGAAGGCAAACACCATCGTGGTGAAGCCCGGCTGGTGCGTCTGATTGGTCAAAAGGCCTAAAGCCCCCAGATGGCGCTGCCCAAACAGCTTAAGCGCTTTTTAAACCATCAAGGCCAAAGTTATGAATATACCCTTCAAGCAGATACTAAACAGTCAGCTCGTATCCAGCTCAAAGTCTTAAGTGCAAAAGCCAAAGGTAGCCCGCTGCATAGCCAAATCCAGGCCATTGACTTGTTCCCAACTGATGTTGCCGCTTGTGTTGAGCTTGCTCTCAATCAGGGCTGGCAGCCCGAATTAGCGGGTCAGGCTTTTAAACTCTCACCAGATCAACTCAGTCTAAAAGCGGTTCAAACAGCGCCAGCAGAAGCAAACTTTCAGCTTGTGCCTGTAATTGAAAATCTCAGCGGTGAACTTCTCTTTAGTAGTCAGTTAACTGATGCAGACTGGCTGAGTTTATTAGCTGATCAGTTTGCTGAATGGTTAGCAGATCCTCAATCAACGGAGATTCTGATTCAGTCATTTGTAGAGCTTTCACCTGGGCTAAGTGGCGGATTTAGCCTGTTGTCAGACAAGCAGATATTCGTCCAGCCAGATTGCTGCTGCGGGCTTTGGAGCGTGGCTGACTGGGAAGCGGTGCTGGATCAAGACGCTGGCGAGATCTGGACAGGACACGGCAAAACGGTGCCTGTCAGCTTTGAACGAGGGCTCAAAACAATTTGCCTTAAAGTGAACCGTTCTGAATCTGTCTGGCTCAGTTTTGACGACTATCATCTGATGTTGGCTCAAGCCCATCACCAGCTTCACTTGCTTTGCCAACGGCTTGAGCCGATTTTGAATCAGTTGTTTCAAACAAAAATCGGCCATCAACTCGCTCAGATACTGGTTTTTAAACAGCTAGAATCTGCGTCAGCTTTAGACAGCTAAATGTTCAGCCAGATCAGGGTCTTGTTGAATGGCCTGCTGCCAGCTGGCCTGGGCTTCATCCTTGCGTCCCTGGGCGGAGAGAATATTACCTAAATTGAGATAATACACGCCCAGTGGGGCTTGGGCGATCGCTTGTTGAATCAGGTTCACAGCGACTTGAAAATCATGGGCGCGAAAAGCGATCAGACCCAGCAGATGCAGAGCAGAATGGTCATCTGGTGACTGGCGCAGAATCTCATAACAAAGCGCTTCGCTACGGGCGTGTAGCTTAATGTCAAAATAATGAGCCGCCAGTTTAGCAAGCCGATCCAGATAATCCCGATTAGGCTCAGGCTGCTCTGGGGGGCTACAGTCTGGTGCGCTCGAAAGTGTTCCAGGAACAGGCTTTTGCTGATTAATATAGCG
>CAJYHH010000995.1 GCA_913773825.1 Candidatus Sericytochromatia bacterium
TAAAGATTGATTTTGAAGTCATACTGATAGTTTAGCCTGCCAGGGCCAGACGAGGGCTGAGCAGATTGTGATAAACCGCTTCAACGGCAGAAATATTGTCAGCGAGGTCATAACGTTCTTCAACCCGGGCCCGCGCTTTGAGTTTAAGGTCTGCTACAAAATCTCGATGAGCGTGAAGCAGCGGCAGCGTAAATTCAAGTTCCTGGCGGACTTTAAAGGGATTAATGACGATTCCGGCACCTCCTTCAAGGACTTCTCCATCAGAGCCGACGTCAGTGGCTACAGATGCTAATCCACAGGCCATTGCTTCAAGCAGGGCAATGGATAAACCCTCTACTTGGGATGGCAAGACATAAACGTCACTGCCGCGCAGAACATCAATGCGATCGGTTTCACCTAAAAAGCCTGTCCAGATGATGTTTTCACAGTCTCCGTAAACAGACTGAAGCAGATTTTTTTGTGCGCCATCACCAACCATGACCAGCAAGGTATCTGGTAAATGCAAGCGGGAGAAGACTTTTAACAAATCATCCAGGCCTTTTTCGGGAGCGATACGGCCCATATAGGTGATGATAAATTTATCAGCGTGTTTTTGACGGAAATGAGACGGTCCAGGCGTAAATTTATGGGTATCAATCGCGTTTGGCACAATTTCAATTTTTTCCGAGGCTACGCCAATATGCTCAAGAAGTTGTTTATGCAGATTTGAAAAAATAATCACGCGGTCTGCATCTGCCATGTTTTGGGCATAGAGCTGGTAAGAGAGATAGCTAGCGCCGCTAAAGAAGCTGGGGCGTCGATCAAAAGCGTTATGAAAAGTAATGACCAGCGGAACATCAAGCTTGCGGCAGATATCGGGCAGGTTAAAATCCATCGCTGAAATCGGTAAAGAAGCGTGGACGACATCAGGACGCCATTCGGCCAGAGCTTCCTGGGTTAAACGAGCCGAGTTTAAAGTTGGCAGAGTGTACATCTGAGATTTATACAGGTAAGGGATCTTAACCTCGTCTTCAGCCTCAGGGCCATCTGAAAAATGCACAAATTTAACTTCGTGACCGCGATCCACAAGTCCTTCAGTAATTTCACGGCAGTAAGTGACATTGCCACAAAAGGGGGTTTTTTTGCCGATCCAGGCGATGCGATACTTGTTTGGATTATTCATGTTGAGCGTCATTTCTGCATTGGTTGATTCAATGCCATATTTTAGCATGGGCCTTGTAAAAAGTCCGTTAAATCAGGCACGCCTGCAGATCAGAAGACTTGCCGGACTTAGCCTGCTTTTTTAGCCTAGCAGTCAGCTAACATCTGAAAGCGCTATACGGATATTTACAGTGTCAACCTAACGGTTTAAAACGTGTGTTAAAGCCATTTTGAGTTCTGGATACTGAAAGTTAAATCCAGCCTTAAGCAGCTTTTCCGGTCTGGCATCTGTGCTATCGAGCAATAAGGCCTGAGCCATTTCTTCACCCATGGCCAGTTTAAGCCCAAATTCCGGTATGCTCATTAAAGTCGGGCGATTTAAAACCTGGCCAAGCGTCTGCGTAAAAGCCTGGTTGCTGACAGGCTGTGGTGCTGTAAAGTTAACCGGGCCTGAAAGAGAGGCGGTTTCAAGACAATACATAAATGCTCTTGTTAAATCATCAATACTGATCCAGCTCATGAACTGCCGACCCGAGCCCATTTTGCCGCCAAGCCCTAATTGAAAGGGTAAGAGCATTTTGGCTAATGCACCGCCTTGATGACTCAGCACAATCCCCAAACGAGGATTAACCAAGCGAATGCCGCAGTTAATAACGCTTTGTGCTTCGGATTCCCAAGCCTGGCAGATTTCACTTAAAAATCCCTGGCCAGGCTGACTGATTTCCGTCACAGGCGTGGAGCCTCGATCTCCGTAGATGCCAATCGCTGATGCTGAAATTAAAACCTGGGGTTTGTGCTGAACTTGGCAGAGGCTATGAGCCAAAAGTTTGGTGCTGTTGACGCGACTGGTGATTAGCTTTTGTTTAAAATCGTCATTCCAGCGCTGGCCTGCAATATTTTCACCAGCCAGGTGAATCACAGCATCAAAGCCCTCTAGTTTTTCTGAGTCGATGGTGCCATCATCTGGGTACCAGGTGATTTCAGTTGCTTTTTTTGCTGGACGACGAACCAGTTTATAGACGTGATGGCCCGCTATATCAAGCTGGGCTGAGAGACTTGAACCGACTAGGCCACTAGCACCTGAAATCAAAATTTTCATGCTGACCTCCCAATTAGCTGCATTTTGGCTACTTGACTGCAAGGCACCATAGCTGATGCCAGAGGTTCAGGGGAAGATATCAGGCCTCAAAATCACCTAAAGCGGCTCTGCCAAAACCATCAAAACGTTTTCGGTCGTCGGCTTTTGAGAGATCATAAGATTTACGTACAACGGCCTGATGCCTGAGTTTGCCATCGGGGCCAGTGCCTGAAGTATTGCCTTCAACTGTTTCAAGCCGACCAGTGCGCTGATCATAACTCACGACCATCCCGACATGGCCATGTGAAAACAGGGCAACATCCCCAGGCTGGATGGGCAGATTTTGCCAGGTATGCGTCATGCTGTTGAGGTCAACATGGTTATAGTACTGGCGATGGTCTTTGACGTAATCAAAGCTTGGGGATTCTTTCATAATAAAATACTGACGACTGCTGCCGCTGGCGGTTTGTTGGGTGCGCAGTTGATCTAATTGCTGATGTAGGGCCGGACTGCGGCTGGTGTATGAGCGGTAGAGAAAAAAGTCGCGTGCTTTTTGATAAGAAGCAAAATGCTCAGGGTACTTAAAGCCTGCTTCTGAATAGTTCCAGGCTGTAAAAAAACCACACCACTCATAGCCTGGGCCAAAATCAGAATTTGCGGCATACTGATTGATTCTGGGGCCTCGATTGCTGCCTCCACTTTCACGTACACCAGACGTCCATTCTTTGAGGCCTGATTTAACAATTGTCTGATGTAACTGGTTGAGTTTAGCTGGCATTTGGCCGCGAGCTTGAAACAGGGGGTGAACCCCAGGCAGAGAGGCGGGTGAACGCATTGTCGGGAGATGAACCCGATCTGGCTGGCTAAGCAGACTTGAGACTTGATTAAAGCGCAAAGGGGGTTGAGCTAAATGGGGCTGTGGTGAGCGCTGCTGAAGATTTAACGGATTGACAAGTTTAGCTTGTACAGGCTTTAGATGCGACTGCTGATGTGATGGTAAAGCGGGATGCTGGGTTGGAGAGGGATTAATAGATGGCGTGATGACCCGAAAGAGTTGTGCCGGATTGGACAGATTGGGTCGCAGTTGGTTTTGAGCAGGGTTAAGCCCGTAGAAATTACCCATATTCTGCGTCCTTTCTGGCAATAAACTGGTTTTAGATAAAATAGCAGGCTGCTTTTATCTATATGGGCCAGAATGGACCTGGGCTTTCTTGTCCGGGGTTTAAGACTGACTTAACTTTTTGCTGGTTCTGGAGCTTTATTTAGGCGTACTGACAAAATCAGTTGCTTTTAAATCAACGGGCTTCCAGGGTAGGGGCTGGGCCAATACCTTGAGCCCTTGTTGACGATAAATATACGGACGGCCAAAGGGATCAAGTGGGATCTGCCGAAGCAGTCCTGCATTGACAAGTTCCTGCAAGGTTGAGGGCACAGCAGATGGGGGATTGGTGGGTGGGCGCTGTTTGTTCTTCTTGGACTCCGCTAACTGCGTTTGCCAGCGTTGTTCGCGGATGTTGGCATAGTCAGATAGCGCTTTACGTAAGGTCAGTAAATCACAGGCAATTTGAGTTTCAAGGGTATGGCGCTTGGCCCGTTCTTTAAGTTCTTTTGTAGGGGATGCTTGATAGGCGTTATCCCACATTCTCAGGCTTAGGACACAGCGTTCGACATCATTACTCCGTCGATAAAGCTGAGCAGCCAGTAAACTGGGGAGTTCGGGAGCATTGGGCTTTTTGCTGGCGCGCTCAAAGGCCTGAGCCGCTTTAAGCGTGTCTTTGAGTTGAAGGTAGTATAAAAAGCCTTCTTGATGGGGAATCTGCCAGCTTTCTGGCATGTTTTTCTCGCCTTTTGCGAGGATTTTTAGGGCCAGTTCGACTTGTTTTTTATTGTCAGCCATCAAAAATCCTGAGATTAAATAAGCCATTTCAAAGTCAGGATCTAAGGTTGTGATCGTGTCAAAATAGCGATACAGATGCTCTTGAGGCACATCCTGATAATAAGCTGCCCCATAGTATTGAATCAGTTGAAGCCAAAGGATATCTGCAACAAAAGCATCATGGCCAAAGGTTAAGAGCTGTAAATACTGAGGGGGTGCGATGTTGACTTCTTGATTAATATTGGCTTTAAAATCAACTTTGCTGCGTACTTCCATATGGCTCTGATGGATACCCCAGGCCAAGGGGACAAAGCTAAGCGCCAAGAGCAGACGGGTTAACATCAGAATTCTTTGCCTTCAAAAATCAGCATGCTTAACACTAATAAACCAGCAATATACAACAAGCCATAAGCCAAAGAACTGCCAAAGACATCCATTGACACAGGAGCCTGAATCAGTACATTTTTAAGATTCAGGCGCTCAAGATCGGGTAAGACAAAGAACAAAGCCTGGGTGACTTGCTGCAGCATGACCTGGCCTGTGAGTTTACCAAAGTTGAGGATGTCGTAACTCATATGACCAATTAAATAAAGCCCAAGCGTAAACATGGCTGACATCACAGGGGAGGAAAAAGTTGAGAAAAAGATCGCTGCAGCTGTTAATAACAGCATTTCAATGTAAATCAAGCTTAATGCCATGGCTGAGGTTGGGAACCAGACGAAGGGATCTGTTCCCATGCCACGGAGGGTTGTCCAAAGCACAGCAAAAAAGCAGATGCTCATGGCCAGGGTAATGACTCCTAAGGTCAAACTTAGGCCAAAAAACTTGCCCAAGACAAACTCAGAGCGGCGGATCGGTTTGCTGAGAATCAGATAAATCGTCTTTTTGTCTATTTCTTTGTTAACCAGATTGGTGCCAACAAAGATCGTGATGATCAGGCCAAATATACTGATTGAACTGAGCCCTAAATCCACAACCAGGCGGCCTTGTTGACCCAGGCTGAGATCAGCCAGCAAAACGCTGGAGGCAATCATCATCAGCGCAAAAACCAGAATCACATACAGAATTTTGTCGCGAATGGTTTCGCGCAGGGTATTTAAAGCCAGCGGCAGAAAACTCATGCTTCGTTCTCCTTGCGGGCTTTTTCAACTTCTTTGACAAAAAGTTCTTCTAGATTTTGATGATGAGAGCTGAGTTCAATCAGCTCAGCACCTGACTGGCGAATTACTGAAACGGCTTTAAGCGCTTGATCCAGATTGTTAAATGTTGCTTCAATCTGACCTTTACCAATGGTTACGCAGCGCAAAGACAGTCGTTTGAGATTTGTCAGGCCAAGTTTATCAAGACGCTGGACGCGCAGTTGATAAAGATTGTCCATAGGACGATGAAGCTGAGCGACAGAGCCGCTTAGAACCAGTTTGCCATCTACCATCATGCCAACCCGATCGCAGATGGCTTCTACGTCAGAAAGAATATGGGTATTAAACAAGATAGTTTTGCCCTGTTGTTTAAGGCTTAAAATCAGCTCTTTGACATCATGGCGACCAAGTGGATCTAAACCTGACATCGGCTCGTCCAGCAACAGCAGTTGGGGGTCGTTCACTAAAGCATGGGCAAAAGCCAGGCGCTGCATCATGCCTTTTGAATAAGTTCGAATCTGTTTTTTTGCATCCCGTTCAGAGAGCTTAACAAGATTCAATAATTCTGGTACGCGCGTGCGCAGTGTACGATTTGACAGGCCAAAGAACTTGCCGCAAAGGTGCATAAATTCATTCCCTGTGAGATAGCCATAGACATAAGGCTGTTCGGGCAGGTAGCCAATATGCTGGCGAATCCGAGGATCACCTGGGGGACGCCCCATAATTTTGACTTGTCCTTCAGCTGGTTTAACTAAACCGACCAAAGATTTAATCGTCGTGGTTTTACCTGCGCCGTTAG
>CAJYHH010000996.1 GCA_913773825.1 Candidatus Sericytochromatia bacterium
ATCGCATCTTAGCCCGCGCAATTTGTCATGGTCAGACCCTGGCCATAGAAGCTTTTTTGGCTGAGCATCAGACTGATTTAAACACACCGATTCCCGTTAGCCCTCAGCACAGTTTACGGCCAGTCAGTCTGGCCATGGTCTGTTTACAAAGCTCACAACAACGCCTCTTGCCAGACTTAGTCCGAAGCCTGGCCCAAAAGCCCGATAACGAGCTGACGGTGCTTGAAAAACTTTTGCGCTTTGGCGCTCAGGCAGCTTATCAAGAGCCAGATCTGAATATGGGGAGTCCTCTTCATCTGATTTTTGATCAGCCACCTGAAATTCAGCCACAGTTGCTAAAACTCTTGTTGAGTTTTGATGGTGACGCGATTTTACCTGCCCGTAATCGCAAGGGGCAGACGGTACAAGAGCTGGCCTTTGAGAAAAATCCGGCTTTGGGACGTTATTTACTCAGTTACCGTCCAGGAATGCTCAGTGATTTGAATATTCGGCTCCAGCCTTTTGCATATGCAGCTTCCAGCAAGATGTTAGAAGCCTTTAAACAACAAGAGCAACTGGTTGAAGCTTATGAAAACCGTCGGTTTCAAATAGCCAAAACCCTGCTTGAAAAAGGCTTTCAGCCAGATCTTTATTTACTCGAGCCAGTTGGACGCCCATTATTGCATGCGGTTGCGCTAAACAATCAGCGCGACTGGTTTGAGCTTTTATTAAGTCACGGAGCCAATCCTGGGATTCGCGATTATCAGCAGCGTGAGCTGCTCCACATATTGGCTGAGCAGGCAGATGCTGATTTGAAATGGTATGTTGAGCAGGGGGCTTCTGTTCATGCGCGTGATGCAGTTGGCGAAAGCCCTTTGTTTTATGCTGTTCGTGCAGGTCTTGCCAATCAAGTCAGCCAGTTGTTAAAACTAGGCGCAAATCCAAATGTAAAAAACTATGCTGGACAGACGGCCTTAGAACTAGCCAGAGAGCTTGAAAAAACTAACCCTGTTCAGTACCGCAGCCTGTGCGAGCAGCTTGAACAGGGCTAAGTTTTTACTGTTTAAAAGCGTTTAAGCGACAGGCTGGAGTTGACGAGCTTTTGCCCACGTTTGGCGCACTTGATTAAGCTCTTCACGATACTGATTCATCTGTGCTTGGCGTGTGGCTTCATCATGGAGCATCGGATTCTGGCTGGCGGCGATATAGCTGACATCTGTGATGCCCATGCGCTCTAAGACAAAGCGCAAATAAGGCTCATGATGATCAAAATGCTCCCGGCCAGTGCCTTTGCGATAATCACCTAAGCGAGCTGAGACAACCAGGACTTTACGACCTCCCAGCAAACCCCGTGAACCTTCTGGAGCACTTTCAAAGGTCCGGCCAAAGCGTACAACCAGGTCAAAATAGGCTTTTAAAAGGGTTGGCAGGGTAAAGTTATAAACCGGTGCGGCAATGACAATTGCATCAGCTGCAATCAATTCATCAATATATTGATCTGAAACAGCCATAATCTCGGCTTCTTCAGGTGTGTAGTCAGCTTGAGGTTTATAGAGTGCCCCTGTAAACGCCGAGTTAATAAAGGGTGGGGGATTGTCTGCCAGATTGCGGCTGATAATCTGATCATTTGGAAAGTCTTGTTGCCAGGCAGCTAAAAACTCCCCTGCCAGTCGCTGTGAATGTGAATGTTCCCCACCCAGGCTGGCGTTAAGGTACAAAATAGACATGTGTGACTCCATGACAGCATAAGCCCAAACAACTGTGAATGTTCAGTCGTTTTGCGCTGTAAAGCTGTGCTTTAATTAGTTATGAATGGATACAAAAGAACTAAAAATAACCTAGTTCTGTTTTGTAACTCGTTAATCAAAAGCATAGCCGGGCCAGGATATCCATGCAAGAACGCACAGAATCTAGCCTTAGGCACAAAGATGTAACCATCATCATTTGTGAGATATTTTCAGAGTCAGAGGTAAGCGATGTTAGACCTTAACGCTATTCCAAAAGCGCCAAACCCAAACGAGCCAAACGGTCGCCGAAATTGCAACACCATTCGGGATCTGCTGTCTCTGCTTGGCGATAAGTGGAGCGTCACCACGATTGTCACTCTAGGTGAAGGTTCACTGCGCTTTAATGAGCTGCTGCGCCGTGGCCACGGGATTTCACAGCGGATGCTGACGTTGACTTTACGCCAGCTTGAGCGCAATGGTCTGATTTGGCGCAAAGTCACGCCCACTGTGCCGTTAACCGTTGAATACGGCCTGACTAGCCTGGGCTGTCAGTTGTTTAAAGTGTTAAGCCCCTTCTTTGAATGGGTCAGAGATCACGCTGATGCGATTACCGACGCCCAGCTTGAATACGATGAACGCCAGACAGCAGCGCAAGCTCAGATTTTGGGTGATTCAGGCAGCCCCTAAACTCACTCTGTTTTTTAGTGTTAATACACAATCTGCAGCAGCATGGAACTGGTAGATGTGCCGGTTAGGCGTTGATACATTTGTACAGCCTGAGGTTCGGTCATGCTGGCAATTAAATCAATCACAATTCGGATTCTCTCTTCACGCGCGTCGGTTGCTTCTAAGCGCTCCCGATAGCCAAAGGGAAAAATATCCCAGTCATTGCTATTGGGTGAAAGCGCGGCGGCATGAAAAGTATCAAACAGGGTTTCGATAATCAGCACCTGACCGCGCTTTTGAGCTGTTAAAGCCGGGCTGCGCATAACGTAGTGCCAGGTCAGCTCTTTGAGCATTTTGACTTCATAGAGAGCTTCTTGATTAATCGTAATGCAACGCCCGTCGTTGGTGTCGGGGTCGCAGAGCTGAACAGCGTTGATATAGCGACTGACATAGAGTGATGTGAAGTTGCGCAGATAAGCTTTAAGCGCATGAGAGCCGTCATAAGGGGTCTGGAGCGGTGTCATCTGCGAGATGATATTAATAAAGGACCGTCTGAGTTTTTCCTGGCTGTCTGAATCCTGAAACTCAGACTGAATTTTGCCTTGCTGCCAGCGCCGAAACACTTCTTTTAAAAAACGGTCTGTTTCAGAATGAGGTTTCACGTCAATTTCACCACTTTTGGTTTTGCGCAAAGACGTGACTAAACGATCCAGCGGAATTAAATTGGCGCGATAAAAATCTTCAACATCATGAATCGAATAAGCAATATCGTCGGCCCAGTCCATCAGCTCTGCTTCAATGGATTTGGCAATGCTGCCTTTAAAGCCTTCGCGGGCATAGTTAAAATCTTCTTGCTCAGTCAAATAAGCGTTCCATTTACGTTTGGAGCGTTGCCCCTGTTCTCCGTATAACCAGGGGTATTTCAGGACAGAATTCAGGCTGCCACGCGTCAGATTTAAACCGCAGAACTGCTCTTTGCGAATCGCCAATTTGGTGATAATCCGAAAGGTCTGAGCATTGCCTTCAAACCCGTCAGGTAAGCCTGCTTTTTGGGCGAGTTCATGGAGTTTGCCTTCGGCAATATGACCAAAAGGCGGGTGGCCCAGATCATGGGCTAAGGCCGCTGTCTCAGCAATATCCGGGTCGATGCCGCCAAAGCGCTGCAGCAGGCCGGTGTCCGTTTTAATGAGCTTAAGCGCCAGGGCGCGGGCAATCTGAGCAACTTTCATACTGTGAGTCAGGCGATTATGAAAAATATGCCCTTCTTGAACCGACACCACCTGAGTCACACCGGCTAAACGTCGAAAAGCAGAGCAGAATAAAATTCTATCGCGATCTTTTTGGCCCGGTTCCCGATAATCCAGTTCATCCGGCTGGGAACGTTTGTCTTCGGCGTGACGACGTTGGTGTTTGAGTTGAATCGCAGTCATGTATCACCCTTTCGGTGTC
>CAJYHH010000997.1 GCA_913773825.1 Candidatus Sericytochromatia bacterium
AGCCTCGCACTCGGTTGTTGTCAATTTCACAGGTTCAGTTTTTAACCGGTCAGCGTGTTGATCTATATGCTTTGGGTCAGCTTTGCCGCGAACATCAGATTTTGTTTAGTGTGGATGCGATTCAAGCACTGGGCGCCACAAATCTAGATGTTCAGGCGATGAATATCGACTTTTTGGCCAGCGGTGGTCATAAATGGTTAATGGGCGCCAGCGGTCAGGGCTTTGTCTATATCGCTCCGGAATTACTCGATCGTCTAAGCTCTGCCATGGTTGGCTGGCTGAGTGTAGATGACTCGTGGAATCTGCTCGACTACCAGCTTAAGCTGCGCTCTGATGCTGCGCGTTTTGAAATGGGCAGTTTTAATGCTTTAGGCTTAACGGCTTTGCTGGCGGCAATGGAAGTCTTTGCGATCTGGCCCACTGAAGATATCACGGCGCAGGTTTTAGACCTCAGCGGGTTTTTGATTCAGGGTTTACGCTCTCTGGGTCTTGAAGTCATCACCCCTGCTGACCCTGCTGCACGTCTAGGGATAGTCACTTGTTTGCATCCTGATGCAGACTTTTTACGCCAGGCGCTTGAACTGCGCAGTATCAAGATCTCTGCTCGCGAAGGCAAATATCTGCGCTTTGCTCCGCACTTTTACAATACCCGCGACGAACTGATTCAGACCCTGGGGGTTTTAAAAGAATTGCTGCAGCCGCCTAAGAAAAGCTTTCAGCTGTGGTAGTGTAGAGCGGCTTTGCCCGCGGTGAGAGGTTGCTGGAGCAGCCAATTTAGCAGGTGTTAGTCAGGGTTTAGAGGGTTTTCTTTTCTATACAGATAACAAAATCATCGCAAAACGAAAAGCTACGCTTCGCTCTTCCTTAACAACTCCATGCGTTTGACCAGATCGGTTTTCAGCGAGAGCATGCGGTCGGTAAATAAAATGCCGTCGAGATGATCCATTTCATGTTGAATCACCACGGCTTCAAATTTAGCGGCTTTGAGTTCGCGTAACGCACCGTATTCGTCTAGGGCACGCACCATAATTCGGCGGCTGCGTGGAACGGGGCCGACGTATTCGGGTAAAGACATGCAGCCTTCCCGCATCTGATAGCTGTCTTCACGAGAAATAATCTCGGGATTGATTAAAATCTGTGGTCCTAAACCTTTGGGTGCGTGTTTGCTGCAGTTAATATACA
>CAJYHH010000998.1 GCA_913773825.1 Candidatus Sericytochromatia bacterium
CTCAGCACTACGTTTTTCATATACCCCCCTGTTAAAACGTAAAATTTTAACTTTTATTCCTGAGAGTGAAAAGCCCAAAAATTCTGAAAATCAAAGTCTCTAAAGAATGGCGTATACTCAACCGCTGGCAGTGTGCGACAGAATAATCTAACTCTCTGAAATAACAGCACTCTGAGCTGATAAGATCAGACTAACTGTTTTCAAATAATTAAAGCCTCTGCTGTTTATCCCTCACGAGAATTTATAACGTTCAACTTTTCAGGAGTCCGTTAATCTGCATTCAGGATGCTATTTTAATGCTTATCGCTGCAGGCCAAGTATCGTCAGACGTTTACTCATTCAGACCAGAGGCGCTATGACTGCAGATGGCGATAAAACCAGGCAGCCCGCTACACGATTACAATGCCTGTCGCTTTATGCCGGGTAACTTCAGAGAAGCCTGAAATGGCTGGGTAACGAAAGAAGTCTGACACTATTCGGCAGACGGAATGAAGAAATTGAACGCTGACATCAGGCTAGCTTAACCTTCAGGTTGTTCAGGTGACATATACCTGTTTCTGTTAATAACGTCAGCATCAGAATGATAAATAGATCGCCACAGCATCCGCAACGCTTGTCTGAATCGCAAACGCAGGCGGTGATAAAGCCAGAATACCGGTTTACAGTCATCAATAAGCGCAAAAAGCAGGCCGCTGATAAAGAGGTATAGCCAGATTAAAACTCAGGACACTTCGGCATATTAAACCTGGAAATCGCGAAAGTTGAGCTATTTAACACTTTTTATTTTCGGGTTCGAATTCAGGTTAAGCGATGGCAAAGAAGCCCGCGTTACACAGGCGTAAACTGGAACAAAAAAGGAAAAAACGCAGTGTCAGCCTGGGCTGACCAGGGCACTATACAGTATTCCGTCTGGATAGGTAGCGTCAGTGTCGAATTTTCGAAAAGTGAGCACAATATGCTTTCAGACCAGAAACTCATCCGGTTTGAGATTAAAAGGCATGCTGAAGCCTTACCATTCTCAATTTCAATTTTCTTTTCATCTGATTGCATTTTCATGCAGAGAAAGCGCCATAAAATTGTAAATACAAAGGTAAACGTCACCCCCATTAATCTCACTATTATTTAGCTGGAACAATTCACTCTGCTGAATGGGGGGCGCAACCTGTATGAAAAAAGCAAACGCGCTGAGAGCAGCATGGTATCAGGGGCAACCTTATTTCACGCGTCGTAAGCCGTTTTGCTTAAGGGTAGGCAGTAAACGCAATTCAGTTACTGTTTTTGGCTGGCTGATGATTTATGACGTTCAGGGCCGCCCTGAAGCAAAAAGCAGTGACTTGCTGATGTCCGGTCCTGAAATTGCCAGCATACCGGATCGCGTCTGCGGTGAACTATGTTCAGCTTCTGTGAGCACCGGATGCGGATGGGAAGGGAGAGCAGTCTGGTCTGAGCAATCACACATCGCGCTAATCTGAGCAGCCCCTTCCCGATCAG
>CAJYHH010000999.1 GCA_913773825.1 Candidatus Sericytochromatia bacterium
GAGCATCCCGCCCAGGCGAGCGGTTTTGACATTGCTGCCGCCAGGCCCTTTAATCTGCTGGATATATTTGCGGCGGCTGCCCTGATTAACCGGTGCTAGATGGAATTCCTGAACCATTTCACGCAACTCTTCGCCGTATTCAGCGACAGCCCGCGCAGATTCAGAAGTCTGGTGAGCAATCCGTTCGTTGTCCTGAGCAATCTGCTCAACATCACCGATTGCCACGGTAATCCGCTCAATACTGGTAACCTGCTGGGCTGTGCCCTGACGGATCGCCTGGGACGACTCATTAATCTGAGTGGCAGCCTGAACAATCTGCTGATTGCTGTTTTCCTGGCTCTTGCTGGCATCGACAATCTGGCGGGTCATCTGACGAATCTGCGCAATTGTCTGAACCACGTTTTCAGTGTTATAAGCCTGAGCTTTAACCGCTTCAGTTACTTTGCCAACCTGCAGACTCATTTCTTCGGCGCGATGGGCAATATGCTGAGCGGCCTGGGCCTGCTCTTCGGCACCGACTTTAATCTGCTCAATCAGATTAACCGTGGTCTCAACCCCTTTGATAACCTGATTAATTTTGCCGCCGGTTTCAGCGGCCAGTCTGGCACCCTGTTCAGCCTGGTGCACCCCACCCTGAACGGTTTTAACGGCGCCGTCTGCTTCGTTCTGAATACTGCGAATCAGCTCTGAAATCTCTTTGGTCGCTTTGCTGGAGCGCTCAGCGAGCTTACGCACTTCGTCAGCGACCACCGCAAAGCCTTTGCCGTGCTCACCGGCACGAGCGGCTTCAATGGCGGCGTTAAGCGCCAGCAGGTTAGTCTGGTCAGAAATATCGTCGATCACGTTAATGATCTCACCGATTTTCTGGGTGCTGGAACCCAGATGCTCAATAACTTTTGACGCTTCCTGGACCACTTCTTTAAGATGGTTAATGCCCTGAATCGTCTCTTGAACCGCGCGGCTGCCTTCAAAAGCAGCGGCCTGCATATCCAGTGAGAGCTTAGCGCCTTCTTGTAAGCTGCTGCTGACTTCATTAAAGCTGGTCGACAGCTCGTTAATCGCAGCCGAAGTGGCGTTGGTGCCTTCGCTGATATACTCAGCTGACTTTTTAATATCGTCAAAGGCCTGGAAATTCTGGGTCACCACATCACTGACCTGATCAGAGGCTTCGGACAGGCGCTCGATATTTTGCATCGAGTGAGTCAGATTACCTGCAACCTGTTCAATCTGGCGCATGGTGTCGCCAGCCCGTGAAGCTAAAGCTTCAGCCTGGGAGTCAATATTGCGAACCGAATGTGAAACCTGTTCCATAAAATTCGAAACCTGGGTAATCGCGACGGCCTGTTTAGCTGCACCATCTGCGGTTTCACGCGAGAGCTCCTGAATTTCAGTGGAGGACTGAGCCGTTTTATTAGAAGTCTCAAGAATCCGGCCAAACTTTTCGTTGAGATTATGGGTCATCTCGTTAAAAGAATAAGCCAGTTCAGCAAACTCGTCTTGAGTATCAACCGTGGCACTGCGATTGAGGTAACCACCGGCAATAGATGTCGCAACC
>CAJYHH010001000.1 GCA_913773825.1 Candidatus Sericytochromatia bacterium
GAGAGCAGGGCCAGACGATATTCAGCGGGCATGGCTTCGGCTTTTAGCCCAAGCTGCCAGGAACGCCAGAGGGTTTCAAGGCTGGCGTTTTCAGGCAAACTGACACCTGCAGCCCCTAAGCTTTGCAGCACTTCTGCTTCATGTTTGCGCAAACTGCCAAGCAGATGATGAATCCAGCGCATATCGCTGAGATAAGGCCTGAGGTCAATTGCTGTGCGCTCAGACTTGGGCAGACGGGTTTTGGTGCCTTTATACGCACGGGGATGGGCCGCAGTTGGCCGCTGGCTGTAAATCGGTTTAAGCACCGGTTCAGCGAGATTCAGCGCCTGCCAGCTTAAGGTCTGGCTGCTTAGTAAAACACGCGTCAGAGCAAACAAAAGCTCAGCTTCCTGATGTTCAGCGCGACCCAGCTGCTTCCAGGCCAATAAGAGCTCAGCAGGGGGCTTTTGAGCGTTTAACTGTTCAAGGGTCTGAACCCGAATTAGATCATTGCCTTTGCGCGAACGCGTCAGCACCAGCGCTTTGAGTTCATGACCATCACGCAGCCAATTGAGTACCTGCATCGCCATCCCCAATCTCAATTTTAGCAATCAAGTTTATAAAACATTAGCATACCGAAAACCTCAGGCTTCGGCTAGACAGGCTTCGGATATGTAAGCTGAAACTAAGACCTCAAGACAGACGATTACTCAAAAACACTTCAAATGGAAGTTAAAAAGTGTACCCAGAGGGCATAAACTGGAATCTAAGCTGCAGATAACATCAGGCTCTTTAGATTCCGTGTCATTCTGAGCTTGTCGAAGAATGCGGCAGCTCATCCCCACACTTCGACGGTCCCTTCGGGATCCGCCTACGCCTACAGTGTGACAACAATTTTCTATTGGCTTTTCTAGAACAAAACATCTTAAATAACTTCAATTAGAAGTGTAGCAGAGAACTAAAACAAAGATTCAAACGGCTTATCATGAATATAGCCGTAACGCTTGTCTAATGCCCTTAGCCAGTGATGATTGGTGCCTTCACGATCATGGCGAAAGAGATGATAAAACAAATGCAGGCGGTCTGTATAAACAAATTCACGGCGCATCTTTTCAGTTTCGGCGTAGTCTTCACCACTCCATTTAAAGCCGTAAATCGCCAGGCCTTTAAACAGTTCAGGATGTTGAGGAATCGCTTCAACAAAGGCTTTGCTAAATTCTAAAAAAGGTCTGGGATGCTGCAGATGATAAATCAAGGAGCCCGGCAGTTTAATCCAGCTGATGTTTTGCCAATAAGGCCGCTCCTGGACATAGGTAAAAATATCAAAGACGTCCTGAAAATACAGCGGCCTTTCAACCACACTAAAAACTTGGGTTTCAAGCGCTAAAGCAGTGGGCATGACAAAGGCATTTTCGCGCCAGCTGGGTACTTTGTGCCAAAGATAAGGGGGACGTGAGCTTGGTGCATAAGCCATATGGGTGACGGTCCAGTAGCGCAGATCTGAAAAGCGCAGCTGATCCCAATAGACTTCTGGGTAGAGGTCTGTGGCCATCAGATTGGTCCAGAGCTGCTCCAGCATCGCAATCCAGCGCGAGCCATAACGGGCATTGAGTTCAGGCTGTACAGCCAGTACCGAGGCGATAAAATCCACTTCGGGCAGACATTCCATATGCAGATAACAGAAGGTCTCACCGATCTCAGGATGCTCCAGCAGAGCTGCAAAGATTGAAGTCAGTTCCCAGCAGACTACACCAGCCACTACCTGCGATTGAACAGGTAAATGTAGCCAGGGAAAACCCGCTTGCTGACTCAGATAGTCTTCTAGTTCCTGTGGCGAATCAGACTGATCAACCCAAAACGTATTAAAGGTCTGCTCAGTCTGACGATTGAGGGCATCAACCAGATATTCCAGATGGTCAAAGGATAAAAAGGGATTCCTGACAATAATCAGGCTGATCGGCACGGGATGACTCGACATGTGTTCGCTAGAGCATCTTTCTTGAGGTCAAAGATGAGTTTAGCACTTTAAAGTTCACTTGGCAGCAGCCAAAGGCTGTTCAAAAAATCAGGGGGAAGAGCCTTGATAAGAGGTTTTAGCTGGGATTGAGGTTTCATCCAGTGAGTGAGATTGAGTCCCATCAGTTCTGGTTTGTGGAACCCCGACGCCAGGGTTCCACGCCTCCCGGCGCGCTTCGCCAGCGGGGCCTAGCTGACAATTTTTGTTGAGGTGGACACAAAGACACTCAGACAACAAGCATGAACGGATCTTACTTGGCATGAACTCCGGGTTGTTTAAGGGTAGCCGCTAGAACGAACTAGCAACCACTAATCGTAGCTGGGGATCAGTCCCTGTTTCAGCTTTAAACAGGGACTGATTGTGTTCTACTGAGAACAGGCCCTAAAGCTAAAAAGTTAAGCTTGGTGCTTAGAACCGTAATCCAGCATTAGCTGTTCAATCTCGTTGATGTCGTCTTCAGAGATTTCCCAGACTTGTTTGCTGCCGATTTTTTCAGAAATGCTGTTAAACAGTTCGTCAGGAATAAAGGGTGTAACCTTGCCTGAGCGATACTCTCGCTCTTTTTCGCCATACAGGCCTAAGAAGGTTTCGTCACGGAACCAGGTCTGTTTATTGGCTTTCTGGATTTCAGCCAGTTCAGAATCGCTAGGCTCACGCTGCAAAAACTCAAAGAACATGCCCGATGATTTACTGCCAGGGAAGAACCACTCACCAGAGAAAACCTGAATCAGATTTTCTTCTTCGTCTTTGAGAATCGGGGTAATAAACTGAACGCCACGGGCGCTGGCATGAGCATGAAAAGCAATCAGGTCAGGGGTACGCAGAGCAATATGCTGCCAGTGAGCCGCAGACTCATGACCGTCGAGCATATCGCGTACATGTGAAGGCTGATCAGCAGGCTCGGAAGGCTGAACCACGGCAATAATCGTTTGCAGCGGATCGTTTTCTTTGGGCTGCCACTCGCCAATGCGATTGGCAAAGGTCATGGAGACTTCAGAACCATCAGGCTGGCTACGACGCTTTTCATAAAGCAGATCTTCAGGGGTCACGCCAAAAATAATCCGGAAGGCTGCGTAAGCCACGGTGTAGAGCTTAGGGTGCAACAGCAGGGTCATATGGTCCACGCTGAAGTTGAGAAAGTCGGGTTTGGTGCTCATAAGCAATACCTCGGCAGAAAGTTGATAATTCATTGTGCCGGAAACTGACGCGGGCCGACAGCTTAAATGCCGTCGACCCGCAAAAGTATTTAGGATTTAAGCAAATAAGTGAGCAGCAAAACCCCGTTGCTGTAAACTTTTGAGTCCACAAGCTCGCTCACAATTGGCTCAGGCATGTCTTCAAACAGCTTAATTCCTTCGCCATATAGCACCGGATTGACTTTAAGCACCAGCTCGTCAATCAATCCAGCTTTTAACAGCTCAGTTGCCAGCGAAGCCCCACCACAGAGATAAATAGCTGTACCCGCTTCAGCTTTCAGCTGACGCACAAAGTCTTCGCTATTTTCGCGCACCAATTCAAAGCTGCCCGCATTTTCAGAACTGGCTTCATAGCCCAGCAGCGACTGCCACATGCTGAGCACCGGATTAGTGTCTGGCAATTCAGGCGCCAGCTCCAGACTGCGCGAAAAGACAATATTGCGCATCCGTGGATAAGAAGGCTGCCCAGCTACTAATCCAGCTGGAAACGACATCGCATAAGTCTGACGACCCATCAGCACCGTATCGTAAGCCTTAAGCTGCTCAAAATAGTCGCTGACGTGCTCCCCTTCCTGCAAAAATCCAGGGATACTGCCATCCGCTTTGGCGATATAGCCGTCTAGGGTGGTTGCAATATGATAAACCAATTTACGCATTATCTTCATCCTCCTGCTGATTGAGTGTTGTGTAGAGCTCAGGCGGCAATCCAGAAGCAGGCGAACAGACCAACCCCAAAGGCCGGAAAGCGTTAATTTTAATCAATCGAAGTAACATCGCCATCTCTATCTCCTGTCCTCACCAGAGCTTCAAATGAAGTCATTTAGGGTGTTTACAGTTGATTGATCATGGTCAGGCGCTGCCACTCCTCCTTAAAATCAAATTCCAAGAACGTCCCTAATCTTAAACCCAGATTCCCAATTTGAGCAAGCCTCTCTGAATCAGAGCAAAAGGATCAAGGTAAAAGTTGTCGGGCAAAATGATCACCGTGATAACTTTGCCTCCAAATCTATCACAAAATTATCACGCTCATAGCCTGTTGCCCCAAGCGCGACTCTAAGCAAGACATTCCAGCAGTCCAAATTTAGCATCTTCAAGATTGCCCGAACACGTCTAAAATCAAGATCTTTAGCCCTTGCCGAAAAAATCATCTCCGCTATACTAAATGTAACAAATGTATCACGGTGATAACTTTAAAGGAGATATCCAGATCTGGATAACAGGCAGATATACAGATCTACTCAACTACTGGTTGGCCAGATGACCGACGGTCACCCAAAACCTGATAGCGAGGCCTAGATGAACAATTCACTTGAAGAGAACTGCCCGTCGGGCACGTGTCCAACTATCACATCATCTTGGCTGACGCAAGATATCTTAATATTATATTATTCAGCAACAATTTGAATGGCGCAGATAACATGATAAAAAAACTTTCACTAACCAACTTTAAAAGCTTCAAAAATTTAGAGGAATTAAGATTTGATAATGTGACTGTATTAGTAGGTAAAAATAGTTCTGGCAAGTCATCTATATTACAAAGCCTTTTGTTGTTAAAACAAACATTAGCGTCTTCAAGTGACAATTCTCCACTTTTATTAGAAGGTAATTACTTAAAATACTCAAACTTAAATGAGTTGACATTTGCAAAGCCTTCACCAAAAAAAGCGAATATTGGATATAAATTTGAATACAATTTCGGCAACAAGACATCAATAATTGAAATTAAATTTAAAAACAAATCTACGAACGATGGCTGTGAAATTGTTGTCTCTGATTATTCCGTTAAGTTATCAAGGAAATCTAAAAAATTTCAATTCCATAAGGTTTCTGCAGCATCTCATATAGATTTGTTTAAAGGGAAATTACCTCCGGTAGAAGGCAAGCCCTTTGAAGAGGTTACAGGCAGAAAAATAATTAAAACTGTTTACGAAAAATTTTATCCTGAATATTATAATGTTAGAGTCCACACTAAGAAAAAAGCCTACGAACTAGATTTACCAATTTTTCTTGTGACTCAACAAGAAGAACTCTTGAATCTTTCATTCAGAACTATGTTGTCAAATATTAAATACCTTAGCCCAGTTCGTGCAATACCTGAAAGAGCCTATGTCCATTATTCCCAAAACGTAAAGGAATTGAATGATAATGGCTCTAATGCCGCCCATGTTTTGTGGCTAAAGCAAAATGATGAAGTTGTATGGAGAGGAAAGAAACAAACGCTTGTGCAGGCTGTGAACAACTGCTTTGCATGTATGGGTTTAAATCAGGTTGTTAGTCCAAGTAGGACAGGTGAAATCATTTACCAAGTAAACATGAAGGAAAATTATTCAGGTAAAGCAGTAACATTAGCTGATGTAGGTTTCGGTTATTCTCAATTGCTACCAGTTATATTGATTGGACTTTTAAGTACTGATTATAGTCTTATTCTAATTGAACAACCAGAGCTGCATTTGCACCCTTCTAGTGCTGCTAATCTAGCAGATTTATTTTTGGGTTTCTTAGAAGATAACAAGTATTTTATTATTGAGACACATAGTGCTGAATTCATTAACAGGCTAAGATTAAGAGTAATTGAAAATTCGGAATTAAGCAAAAAAATAAATATTGTATTTGTAGAATCATCTCAAAGTCAAGGCTCTCAAATTCAACAATTTAATATTGATGAGAACGGTATGTTTCCGGACTGGCCAGAGGGTTTTTTAGATGAATCCGAAAAACTAGCTCAGGCAATGCTAAATGCTAGATTAAAAAAATTTCCTAGTACAAAAAAATTGGCTCGGAGGCAGATTAATGACCGGGGGTAAGCTAACAATTTGCCCACATTTCATTATGGACTACACCCTAACTTCGCCAGAAGATATTGCTCGTGAAATTATTTCCCCTTTACATGAGCTGTTTACAGGTCTGGACGCCAGAGAGGGGGTCACTCTTTGCATGTCTAATGAAATACTGCTGCGATTTAGAAGTACTTATCCTTGGCAGTTAATGTCTGATAGAAGGTGGAAAGGCCATTTAATTGAATGGCACACCCTGATTACACAAAATATAGTGGATCGATGTCTAATTATCGAACCAAAAAATTCTCAAATAGCTTCTGCAACATGCTGTACTTCATTAACACAAGAGGTCGATGATCTCTTTAAAAGGTTCTTGAATTTTTGGTGTTCAACAAAGTTGCCAAATGGTTCATATGAAGAAGGGGTTTTTGTTTCTGAGTCTAATTGCGCTTCAAGTTCATCATTTTTTGTTATCTACTCCAGCCTGGATCTGGATTTTCTTGAATACCCATGGTTACAAATCTACGAGAGATTTTTATTACAACATCAATCCCTACCTCCGGAAGGTGATTACCCTTTTGCCCCGCCTCGAGATTGGCGGAACTTTTCACACCCTCAAAAAGGACTTCAAAATGGTTTTCTTGATAAGGATGGAAACGAATGGGTATGGGATCGACTACATAATAATCATTGGGATGTTCAAGAGGGCGGTGGAAGCTATACAAATGTAGGGATTGATGGGTCAATTCTAGGCTAAAGCTGTCCAACGATCAAAATGCACTTGGCGCGCTTCGTTTGCAAGTGATTTTGGTTGATTCCCAGATCTCGCAAGCTCGACAGGGAATCCCGCAAGGCCGATTGGCACGGCCTTGGTCATAGGTGCCTGCGATAGCTTGGCTCTGGATCCTGAGGCTGATAGACTGACTATATGAGCGATATCCAGATGCAAGACTTTAGTGAAGTCCTCGCCATCATCGAGCGTGGGCGTGCCAAAGCTGTCCACTCCGTAAATGTAGTGCTCATCGAAACCTACTGGGCGGTGGGAGCTTATCTCTCGGGCAAAGTGGCAGAGGCTGGGTGGGGAAAGGGTGTCGTCAAAGAGCTGGCTGCCTGGCTCGCTACCAGAGCGCCTGGCCTGAAAGGCTTCTCGGCTCAAAACCTTTGGCGTATGAAGCAATTCTATGAGACCTATGCAGGCGATCAAAAACTCTCACCACTGGTGAGAGAATTAAGCTGGACCCACAACCTGATCATCTTCAGCCAGAGTAAGCGCCCAGAGGAACGGGAATTCTACCTTCGGATGAGCATCCAGGAGAAATGGGATAAACGCGAGCTAGAGCGTCAATTCAAGGCAGCTCTCTTTGAGCGTGCGGTTCTTCAGCCTGCCCAAACTTCAGAAGCCCTCAAACAGACGCACCCTGATGCGATGTCTGTCTTCAAGGATTCCTACATGGTCGAGTTTCTTGGTTTGCCTGACGGGCATGATGAGGCTGACCTGCATGGTGGCCTGATTCATAAGCTCAAAGAATTTCTGATCGAGCTTGGAAGAGATTTTTGCTTTGTCGGCTCAGAGTTTCCTTTACAAGTAGGCAAACGGGATTTTGCGCTGGACCTGTTATTCTTCCATCGTGGCTTGAACTGCCTAGTCGCGATTGAACTGAAAGTCGATCGGTTTGAGCCGGCCCATCTTGGTCAACTCTCATTTTATCTCGAAGCTTTGGACCGTGATGTCAAGAAGCCGCATGAACAGCCGGCAATAGGCGTTCTTCTCTGTGCCAACAAGGATGAAGAAGTCGTAGAATACGCGCTTAGCAGAACGCTTTCACCCGCTCTGATCGCCGAATACCAGACTCAGCTACCGGATAAACAGCTCTTACAATCGAAGCTGCACGAATTTTACCTTCAGCAAGCTTCGTCCCGGGAGGAGCGGGTTTGAACGAGGGATATGTCTACTTTGGCCTCAGTGGTGAGGAACTGGATCCCGACCTGATATCTCAAAGACTGGGAATTAATCCAACAACGACTACGCGCAAAGGCCACGATCATTGGACATTTTCATCCTGGCGTGTCTCGACAGAAAAAATTGTGGCTGAAGTTATCGATATCTACGAAATGTCTGAGCAAATTTTGGCCATTCTCGAACATAAAGCAGAAGAAATCGGAAATCTCGTTAAAGAACAAAACTTGCATGCCGTTTTGGAAGTGGTTCTCTGGATTTCTATGGATGAATCGATTATAACACCGGCAATCGGTTTTGAAAGACGGGTTATCGAATTCCTTCATAAAACGGGTGCCGTGATAGATATCGATACTTACCGGAATGCTTGCAACGATGAAATCTAGTAGAAAAATGGCCAACAAACCAGATCATGTGGGTGCGACGAGATGTCGCGTTTCGTAATTGTGGTACAAGGAGGAATCCCCAGATATCACCCGTCATGTCACTGACGGTAGCCCAGGAGCTACGGTGGAGGAAGTAATTCACCGTCCAAAGCGCTCTGACAATGTACCGAATCGCTCTCACGAGCGCGCAGTTGAACCGCGAGGGAACGCTGCCGCTGCCAGCATCACGGCGGCATAGGCCTAGGCTTGCTGGTATGGCTAAGACATCTGAACTCTTGCAACGATCGTCATCTGGAACAAGCCAAAGGTGCTGACAGGCTTGACCCGAAAGGGATGAGAAGGGTCAAAGCTCTCGGCATTGGCTTTGCGTGACCACCCACTTCTCCGGTCGATTGAGAGAGCCTAACCCAGCGTGTTACGGACGCGGAACTCGGTAAGCCCGTCGTTCTCCCGCAAGGGAAGGGAACCCGTAAGGGTGCCTGACAGGATGGCGGGTAAAGGATGGCAGAGGAAGCGAACGCCGGCCTGTAATGGGGCGGATAGAGGCCGGTGCCTCACGCGAAAGCGGGCCCACTTCTGCCGAGTCTTTCATCACGTAGCAATTTGGAAAGCATTTTTCTTGTAGAGAAAATCCCGTCAGGGCAGGCCAAGCAACATGCATCGTCTTGGCTGGCGCAAGATATTTATGGCTGAGTTCTACTACAACGCTGCAATTTATGAAATGATGTCTTGGGCAGACACGTCCGAGGCGGAGATTGAGGAGTTTTTACGCGATGCCCAGGACGGTGATACTGAGGCCATTTCTGCCTTAGGCAGACTCAAAATCAAGAAAGCAATCCCTGTACTGATCTTGAGCTTAAAGCATAAAAATGCTGATGTGAGAATGGACGCAGCTAATGCTATTGGCGAAATTGGCGATGCTGAGGCCGCAAATAGTTTGGTTCCTTTATTGCAGGATCCCGATGCTGATGTCAGAGAATATGCGCTCTGTGCTTTTGCAAAAATTTGTGAAAAGCGGTTTGTCCCAGATCTAATACCTCTATTAAATGATCCACATCAGTCAGTTCAACGTGCTGCGGCAGAGACTCTTGGCATTTTAGAAGATGCAAGAGCTGTTTCAAGTCTGATGTTGTTACTGAACGATGAGAGCACATGGCTTATTGCTGCTGCAATTGAGGCAATAGGAAATATAAAGGCATATGATGCTGTTGATTCGCTGATCCCTTTTCTACAACATAAAGCACAAGAAGTTAAATCTTCAGCCTTGTACTCATTAGCTATCCTTGATAACGATAATTACCTTGATGAATTATTGTCTCAATTGAATCAAGGAGAAAGGATGATTCAGTTTTTAACGGCGCTCGGCAAAGTTAAAGTTAAATCATCCTTCCAGGCCTTGCTCAAGGCTTTAAATCAAGAAAATCCAATGGTAAGATATACCGCTGTTCGAGGCCTAATTGAACACAACAACGTTGAGGCAATTCCTCATCTATTAGAGGCTTTAAAAGATGATTCATATTCTGTCCGTGAAAATGCCCTTGAAGGCATTGAACTTATGGGCAATGAACAGATTTTCCGCACACTGTTGAATCATGAATATTTTCGCGCTAGGGAACTTGCCGCAAAGAAAATAAACATCAAAAAATATCTACCACCTAAAAATAATGTTCCGTCATACAACGAACCAAGTTATATCTTTCGGCCCACTTATCATTTTAATATCATTGAAAGAAATCCAAATCAAGATGATTAAAGCTTGCTCACCTGCGCAACCGATTATGTCCAACAAACCAGCTCATTCCGACGTTGCGGCACATTTGGATTGATTCCTCGACCTAGAGTCAGTGAGAAATCTATTCTCAGGAGACTTCGCTGCTGATATCAACTTCAAAACGCGAGATAAAGATAACATTAGTGCTTTATTCAACCACCTTAAAATGCGCAAACAACTCATGCTGTTATCATTAAGTCTATGAGATAGGAACTCGGTTAGGAATGATGTCAGACAATCCTCAGATTCATAAAATCATAACCAGCTTTCTCCTACTTGGCTTGTTAACTGTAGAGCTTGTCTGTTTTTTATGGGCTGGATAGGCTACACACGCGATATTGAAGACTTTATAGCCGTTGGTCTCATGCACTGGGTAAGCGTCATGCCCATGTGGCTGATTCTGCGAAGATTAAGCAAACATAACCATTCCGTGCATCTGTTGTTTATCGCGCTGCTATGTATCTGTGTCAGCCTGATGTCTCTCTTACTCGTTAATGTTATGACTGAAGTCTCTGACTGGGTAAGAGAAGCCACAACTCAAGATGTATTGGATGCTCGGATTTGGCTCGCTGTGGGTTTATTGGCTCAAACGCTTAAGCTCGGCTTCTTATGGTTCGGTGCCAAACGGATTTTGCTCCGCGTCTTTCCACGTTTAGAGGCTGAATATGTCGCAGACAGGTGAATACTGTGAAGCTGATTAAAACCAACTCTGCCAAGTTAATCTCATCACTACATGTACAGCAATTTCTGAGCCTCAACTGAGCTAAAACGGTGAGCAAACAGAGTTGAATCAGGGGCCTTTGCATTTGGACATAAGCGGCTGATAAAATAGAGCCCGTTAAGTTTAGAGGGGGCCACAAGCAAGAGCGCTTGTGGCAGAAAAGGTCAAGATGAAGACTGCTCAAGAAACAGCTGAACTGCCAGAACTCAGCCTGCTCGACTTTGAATCCGCTTGTAAAACCGTGCTTGATTTTTTGCATCAGCGCTTAGGCTTTGGGCTATGGATGATCACGCGCAAAGTCGGCGATAAATGGATGGTGCTCCAGGCCGACAATCATGTTTATCCCATCAAACAAGGCGATGTCTTTAAGTGGAACGAAACCCTGTGTGCAGTGATGATGCGGGGTGAAGGGCCGCGCATTGTGCCCGATACGGATCAGTTTCCGGTTTATGCTAAAGCGGGCCTGAATAAAAAGCTGCCCATCAAAGCCTATATCGGGGTGCCCCTGACCGATAGCGAAGGCAATCTGTTTGGCACCCTCTGCGCTTTTGACCCTGATGCTCAATCTGAAACGATTGTGATGGAAAGACAGCTGATTGAGCTGCTGGCAGCCTTATTGAGCTCGATTCTCAAGCTGGAGCTCAGCGCCACAGACGCCCAGCGCCGCACCGAGCGTTTAGAAATGGCGGCTGGCATTGACCCCCTGACCCAGCTCTCCACCCGATCTGTCTGGGAACAGGTGCTGACTAAAGAAGAAGAACGCTGCCTGCGCTACGGGCATTCGGCTGCGATTTTGGTGGTGGACGTCAACGGCCTGAGCACCGTGAATCAAACCCAGGGTAAAAAAGCCGGAGACGAGTTGCTCAAACGCGTTGGCGAAGCCTTGAGTGGGGTGATGCGCGAAGTCGATCTGGTCGCCCGACTGAGTGACGACGAGTTTGCCGTGCTGGCAGTTGAGTGTAATGATGTCGGCTCACGGGCCCTGCTCAAACGCCTCAGACAAACCATGAAAAAACGCCAGCTGGACGTCTCAATCGGGATTGCGGTTCGCCATACCACAGGTGGCCTGACAACCGCTCAGCAAATGGCTGAGCGCCGCATGTACGAAGAAAAGCGCATGCACGGATAGAGCCTGGACTAAACTCGCCTGGCAGCTCATCAGCTTAGACGACTCATCTCTTAAAGGGGGCAAAGCATGACCATCAAAGCCATTATGACGCGACTGGAATCCCTTGGCGATGCCAAAGTCCGTGCCCATAACAGCAAAGACGGAGTTGGTGAGAATCAGTTTGGCGTCAAACTGGGTGATATCCGCAAACTGGCGGCTGAGCTCAAAAACCGCGAAGATTTAATCCCAGAACTCTGGCAGACCGGCATTCTGGAAGCCCGCCTCCTGGCGATTCTGCTGATCAAACCGAAAAAGCTTACAGCCGCAGAAGTTGAGCAGATGGTCAAAGAAGTCGATGCTGTGCAGGTTGCAGACTGGCTCAACGCCTATGTGGTCAAGAAACACCCTGACAAAGAACAGCTCCGTCAGAGCTGGATGACAGCAGACCCTGAAGCCCATCCCTGGCTGGCTCGCGCAGGCTGGAGCCTGACCTCTGAGCGCATCAATAAAGACATACAAGGCCTGGATCTGAGCGCCCTGCTGGATCGGATTGAAAAAGAGATAAGCAGCGCTACGCCAACCGTACAATGGACCATGAACTTTTGTCTGGCAGGGATTGGAATTAACAGTCCTGAACATCGTCAACGCGCACTGGCCATGGGTGAAAAGCTTGGGATTTATCGCGACTACCCCACTTCCAAAGGCTGTACATCACCCTTTGCCCCAATCTGGATTAACGAAATGGTCAGCCGCCAAAACTAAACAGAGCCCAGCAAACATGTTAGCTAAACATCTCAATCTAAAACTGATGCTGCTGGCGATCCCGCCGCTGCTTGGCAGTCTATTGGTACTGCAAGCCGGAGCGGTTAGTCAGAGTCTATGGATTCTGCATTTGCTCGCAATAGGCCTGGCAGCGGTTTTGGCCCTGGCGGGGCGTTTTGTGTTTGCTCAGTTAAAGCCCCAAACACTGGCTCTGACTTTAATCAGCCTGACGCTGCTGGGCCTGGCCATCCCTTTGTTGGGCCATTCACTAAGCCCTGAGCGCTGGTTAAAAATCGGTTCACTCAATCTCTACCTGGCGCCCTTGTTATTACCAGCCTTTCTGGCTGCAGGAGCCCATTATGCCCAACAAGGTCAAAAGCCACTCCTGACTGTTTTAATCAGCAGCCTGGGAACCGGACTGATCCTGGCTCTGCAGCCAGATGCTTCACAGCTCCTGGCCTTATTGGCTGGTGTCATCGTGCTTTGCTGGGAGCTTAAAACAGCGATTGCACAAAAAGCAGGGATTTTAATCAGCCTACTCCTGCTGACCGTCTGGGCTTTTTTACAGCCCGATCCCTTACAGCCCGTGCCCTATGTTGAAGGCGTCTTTGCCCTGGCCCTGAGTCAGTCCCTGCTAACGGGCCTGCTGGTGAGTATGAGTGCGTGTTTATGGCTGGCTGGTTTAGTTTGGTCCGCCCGTCAAACCCCCTGGCTCAACATGATTGCCGCTTATTATCTTGTGCTGTCTGGCTGCTCAATTGCAGGCCTGACACCCGCCCCATTGCTGGGTTATGGCGCAGGGCCGATTATAGGCTTTGGGCTCTTAGCTGCCTGCTCAGGCAGCCTGCAAACGCGTCACGCCGCCGTCGATCACAAGATCCGTGCCGGTCGCAAAAGCGGATTCTGAGCTGGCTAAAAAGGTAATGGCAGCCGCAATTTCAGACGGCTCCCCCATTCGTCCAAGCGGAATCCCAGCTTTTACATTTTGCACTGCCGCTTCAAAGTGCTCTGCTGGAATCCCTAATTTGTTAAACAAAGGCGTTTGCGTCGGCCCAGGGCTGACAATATTGACGCGAATCCCACGGGGCAGCAGCTCAGCTGCCCAGGTTCGAGCCATCAGGGCCAGCGCCGCTTTGCTGGCGCCATAGACACTCCCGCCAGCAAAGCCGCTATGGGCCGCATTAGAGCCCGTCACCACAACAGATGCCGAAGGCTTTAAATGCGGCAATAAAGCCTGCATCAGAAAAAACGGCGCTTTGACATTGATATCAAAGACCCGATCATAACCAGCCTGATCCCATTGTTCTAGAGGTCGCCAATCTGAGACACCCGCGTTTAAAACCAGAATATCCAAAGCGCCAAAACGCACTGAAACAGTCTGAGCCAGCTGTTGACATGCATCAAGCGCCAGGGCGTTAAACTCCAGCACGCTGACGGCATCCCCCAGCTCAGACTGAGTTCGCTTAACCGATTCAGGCGTACTGCCGGTGGTGATCACCTTGGCGCCTTCGGCTAAAAAACGCTCAACCGTACTGCTTCCAATCCCGCTGCTGCCGCCAATAATCAGGGCTGTTTTGTTTAAAAGTCTCTGCATGATTTGTCTTCCTTATGGTCTGGTCTGTCAATTACTCAACTTAAATCCATTCAGAATCAATAGTAAGTTAAGTCACTTAGCTTACTATAGGATCATAGCGAAAGGTGAGTCAAGTAACTCACATCCTGCTAAAATAAACAAATGTCCTCTCAGCCCAATACCAGCACTTATCATCAGCAGGTTCAGGAAAGCAAACGAGCCGCCATTATTGCCGCGGCTACTGAGCTGTTTCTCAACGAAGGTTATGCCGGAACCTCACTGGCCAAAGTCGCCAAAGCAGCAGAGGTTTCAACCGCCACGCTGTTTAAACGCTTTCCCACCAAAGCCGCGCTCTTTGATGCTATTGTGACCGAGTACTGGGAACTTGAGCAGCCTGAAACCGCCATGCCAAAACCAGGCCATCCCCGCAAAGGTCTGACGTCGATCGCCAAACAATATGTCAGCCTGCTAACGCGCCCCGAAATGGTCTCGCTGTTTCGCCTGGTGATTGCCGAAATGCCGCGTTTTCCTGAGCTGGCCAAGGCCCATTTTGCGCTGGGCAAAGCCCCTTTTTTTGAAAGCGTGCGCCAGTATCTCTTAGCAGAAGAAGCCGCCGGCACCCTCAGTATTCCGGACTCCCAACTGGCAGCCACCCATTTTTTAGGCATGGTGTCCAATTACGCTTTCTGGCCCAAGCTCTTACTGCCCAATTGGTCCCCCAGTCCAAGCGCTCAGCAAAAAGCAATTGACGAAGCCGTCACAACCCTGCTTGCCCGCTACGCAACACCTCAAGCAACTTAATAGCTGACTCAAGTTGCGACCCGCATGCTTCGACAATCGCTACGCGATACCCACAGGGAATGTCAAAGAGTGAAGAAGAGTCAAATCGTTGTCTGTTTTGAATAGGTAGCAACTTGGGTCAGCTGTTTAATGGCTTATTCAACTGAGATATCAGCGGGCACATCGCGGATCTGCTTTTTGCCCATCAGCCTTTTGTAAACGGCGTTGTTATGACTATAAATTCCGGCACGAGTGGACGCAGCCGAAAGCGGGATAATCTCCAGACCACAGAGCTTCATTGTGCCGATCTTGCCATAGGTTTCATTGGTATAGCCATACTTTTTACCAAGATAGATAATATGACCTTCATCAAACGGTGTCAGAGAATTAAGCTCCATTGGCTTACCGTTAATATCCAGATCTACTTTGGCTTCTGCTGTATCAAAATAAACCGGATGCTGAAAAATGGGCCCCTGATAGACAAGCTTGGAGCTATTAAAGTCATCTGCAATCGCTTTACCGTAAATCGAAGTCAGCAGCTGAGTGGCGGTTGCATTGCCACGCTGCCAGACGTTTTTACACTCAACATCTGTCCAACGTCGTTTATCTAAACTATCATAATCGCTCGAACCTATAGATTCTTCATGCTCTGATTGGGCAGCCATTGTTTTTTTAGTCAGAAAAACGGTTTCACGACTGATGGTGTTACCCGTATCGTCCACATAGGATCTGATATCAACAAACCACTGATCTTTTAACTCTCGATAAGCCAGAAAAGACGAAGGTGAACCTACGGTTCTGATTTCCTGTAGCCAGGTCGACAGAAAACCATGATTTTTCACCCAACTTTTGAGCTGATTTTTGTTTTGGCCTGGTAAAGCATAAACAGGCAGGCTTGTCCCCAGCAGAATAGCTGTACTCAGGAGAATCTGTTTCAACATAAAAACCTCAAGCGATGTGACGAAATAATTGAGTGCAGAAAGCTTAACACGTTGCCACTTAAACAACAAAAACCTCATGACTAACAATCCAGCCCTTTCACGTCTCCCCCAAAGCATCTCTTTCCAACTTCTCCGCCCCATTCCGTGATTCAGACTTCTTCCCCTCTTAAACCCACCACCCACCATCCACCACTCATAACCTCTTAATTTGACTTTCTCTGACAATTGGTTTTAGTCTGGTAATGGACACACATCCACCTGCACACTTTAGCGCTTACTCATGGCAGGAGGCATTATGAGATTCTTTGGTTTTCGCGGCCGCAAGACACCCGGCGAATACCACCACCGCGCCCAGGATCTGGTTTTACGCGGTCTGGCCACTCAGGCAATTGACACCTACAAAGAAGCCCTGACGCATTATCCAGATGATATGGAGCTTCACTGTTATCTGGCAGCGGTCTGCCAGCAGGCTGAGGCCTACACCATGGCCCGTGATATTACCCTGGAAGCAATTGCGCTTAACCCGCGTGACGCAGACCAGTATTACACCCTAGGCCGGATCTATACGGCTTTAAATCAGCCCCCGGAAGCTGAAGAAGCTTATCGACAGGCACTGGAAATCAATCCCCGCCTGACGCTGGCTCAGACCCAGTTGGCCCTGCTACTGGCAGCCAAAGGTCAGGCCACAGAAGCCATTCAGCTACTTGAGCAAAGCACAGAGCGCGAGCCTCATTTGCCACAGTGCTGGTACCATCTGGGCTGCTTATACGGTCAGTGCGGTCAAACCGAAGCAGCGCTTGAAGCTTATGCCCGCAGCTTTGAGCTGGCGCCTGAAGACACCACCTGCTGTCTCAGCCTGGCGGGTCTGCATGTTGGCAAAGGTAATCGTGAGTTAGCCCGCGAGCTGTATCAGCGCGCAATTCGGCTGAGTCCGCATCAGGTCACTGCTTATTATGAATTGGGGCGGCTTTGCAGCCAGGACGGAGACTGTTCAAAAGCCAGTGAACTGTTTAAAAAAGTGCTGGAACTGGATCCACGTGACCACGAAGCCCAACGCGAGCTTCAAGCTTTGAGTGTTTAAGAGAATCACGGCCTGATGTGCGCTGACCTGACTTTTGATTCAGCTAAGTATCTCTTGTACACTGAAGCTCACGACTAGAAGTCCTGATGGTTATGAACCCATACAATGAGTTTGTCTGCTGAGAGAATTTCGGCCCCTGCTGCCGTCCAATGGGAACTGGTATTCTGGACGATTGCCCATATCTTACTCGGCCATATTGGCATTCAATATGCGTCCTTTCCTGGTAGCTGGCTGACGATGCTGTGGATGCCATCAGGCATTAGCGTCATGATGGCTTGTCTTTACGGCAGGCGCGCCCTGCCCTGGATCTTTGTTGGCTCTCTGCTCGTCAATGGGCCGTATATTCTGATGAGCAGCAATCAACTTGGCTGGCTGCCCGTGATCCTTACGACGTTATTGTATGGCGTCTTTGATACTTTACAGTCGTGGATCAGCTGGAAGGTTCTCGGCAAACACCAACTTCCCCAACAAACCTGGAATACCGAGCGTTTTTTGGCTTTTCTGACAGGCGTCCTCTTAGGTCCGCTCCTGACGTGTTGGGCCCTGGTACTGGG
>CAJYHH010001001.1 GCA_913773825.1 Candidatus Sericytochromatia bacterium
GTCATTATCAGATTCATACGCCCATGCAATCTTTTCATGCCCATAACGAGCAAGGGCGAGCTTCCCAAATTGTTGAACGGCTGCTGGCTGGCGAAAATATTGCCTTAGTTAGTGATGCGGGTCTGCCGTTGATGTCAGATCCTGGTGAGGGTCTGGTGCGCGAAGCTCAAGAGGCTGGTGTGACAGTGACTTGTTTGCCTGGTGCTTCGGCGCCAGTGACAGGTCTTTTGTTGTCAGGAATTTCGCCATTGCCCTATAGCTTTATTGGCTTTTTGCCGCGCCGAGGTAAAGAACGCCGTCAAGTGCTAGAGCCTTGGCGCTGGCGGGCTGAAACACTTGTGCTTTTTGAAGCGCCTCATCGTCTGACTGAAACTCTGGCTGATTTACTGGAAGTCCTGGGCCCTCGTGAGGCAGCTGTTTGCCGCGAGTTGACTAAGCTTCATGAAGAGATTCGACGTGCAAGCTTAGATCAGCTGTTGGCTCATTATCGTGAACATTCACCACGCGGAGAAATGACGGTGGTGGTTAGCGGCAGTACAGAAGCAGCACCCACAATAGATATTCCCGTTGCTGATCCTGAAACGCTGCAAACAGCCTATGCTGCTCTACAGCATCAGGGATTAGGACGTAAAGAGATCTTTGCCCAAATGCAAAAGCAGTACAGCCTCACTCGTAACGAGCTTTACGCTTATTTACAGCAAAAATAAACCAGAAGCCACTACTTAAAATCAAAGTAGTGGCTTCTGGTTATTACTGAATCTGAGGTTTAAACTTAGCTTGTTTACTTCAGTTCCAGACGATAAATCACCTGGCCTTTTTCATGCATGCCGCGCTCAAAAAGATGATGTGGAATTTCCCAGTCTTTAAGGCGTGTTTTAAGCTCATCGCTTTGGCTGGCCGGAACTTTGAGTTCGTAGCGATCCTGCTCAAGCTTATGTACCTGACCCTTTACAGGCTCAAGTAATTCAGCAATCTGATTGGTCATATCAACTGACTTAGACTGAGTTTGCTGAGTAGCTGCTTGCTGACGCTGGGGCTGCTGAGCCTGACGTTGTCTGGCTGCTTGCTGATTGTGAGGTCTTGCAGGTCCTGTTAAGGCCTCCTGCTTAGTTTTAGCAACTGCAGCTTCGGGCTTTTCTGCGTTATCTGTATCAGCCAGATTGGCAGCTGGTGCTTCTTTAGATTCGGGTTCTTTAGAACCTGTGCCTAGCATCATCGGGCCTGAGGGCGGCTGCGAAAGCTCTGCCACTGAAGCTGTGTCTTTATGCTGTTGGCCCGTTTTTATGGCAACTGGAAGAGCTAATAACATCACCACGAGACCAGCCGCTGCTGCGATCAAGCTAGGCCGCATCCAAAGACGTGGATTGCGCTCAGGTGTTTGATGGAGTTTGGGTTCAAGATCTTGCCAGAAGCGCTCGCTGAACTCAGGGGGTGGAACAGCTTTGCCGTTACGAAGCAGTTGATCCAGCTCTTGATCAGAAAGAGGTAAAGGGGCTAAAGAGTCATGAGAGTTTGGTTGATGTTCGCTCATCGTGCGGACTCCTCTCTAAATAGCCAGGAGCGGTG
>CAJYHH010001002.1 GCA_913773825.1 Candidatus Sericytochromatia bacterium
GTCAGGAGCTTAAACTTTTACATGGCTCATCGACGTCTTATAGCAAAGACTTTGCCTATTTTATGCTGCAAAGCCTGCTGCGCTCATCGATTAATGCTGATGACAGTTTAGGCCAGACCGAAGTTCAAAAGCGCATTCAGCAGTTAGTCCAGGATGTTGGCGTGCCCAACGCCGAGATGACCAGTATTTTGCTGGAATATGTGCTCTTTCCTCATCTTGAATTTGCCCAACTTAAGCTGATTGCCCCTGATCGCCTGCAACAGCAGATCTTTAAAGCCGCCAGTGACGTGCTCCTGCAGCTGGGCCAGCAGCAGCCGATGTTTGTCCAAATTGATGACTTGCAGTGGTGTGACAGCCTGTCGCTGCAATGGCTTAAATACTTTCAGCGCGCTGTGGCCGCCCAGCAATTGCCGCTGATTTTTTGTATTACCTGCCGCAATAGCGAAGAAAATTATCTTGAGTGGTCACGGCATAGTCAGATTCAGCCTTTAGATGAATCTGAATGTCGCCAGCTGATGCAGTCGATTTTAGAGCTTGAGCAGCTGCCTGCCAGTCTGGAGCCCTTGTCCCAGGCGATTTTAGAGCGAGCCGCCGGCAATCCTTACTATATCGAAGAAGTCTTTAAAATTCTGTTTGAAGAACAGATGTTAATCCGCACAGATAAAAAGACTGAAAGAGGTCTTGATTCCAGCTGGGAATTAACTTGTGCGTTAAAAGATCTGCCTTTGCCAAGCTCAATTCAGCGCTTAATTATGTCTCGCTTTGATCGCCTGCCCGAAGCCCAGCGTCAGCTGCTGCAGACGCTTTCAGCACTTGGTCGCAGTGCACCAGTGGCTTTGGTGCACCAGCTTTTAAATCGCCCGGCAGAAGAACTGATGCTTGAGCTTGCCCAGCTTGAACAATCTGGCTTTATCTGGATCAGCCAGACTGAACGGGAACGGGAGCTGATTTTTAAACAGGCTTTGGCTCAAGAAGTGATTTACAGCACGATGGTCAATCGTCGCAAACGCCAGCTGCATCTGGATATTGCTGCGGCTCTTGAGCAGCGCCACGCCAATGATTTGCCTTCGGTGCTGGACTTATTAGCGTTTCATTATGCCCGTACGCAGGAAACCGCGCTGGCGATCCGCTATCTCTGGCTCTCAGCTGAGCAAGCGGTCAGGTTACACGCCAATGAGCAGGCTTTAAGCCAGCTGGCCCAGATTTTAGATTTGCTGACCGAAATTGAACCCCAGACTTTAATTGCCGTAGACTTACTCAAACGGGACTGGTTACGCGCCGGTCAGCTGCGCGAAAAAGCCATTCTGACCCGTTTAGACGTGTTGTTTATGACGGGCGCTTATGATCAAGTTTTAGATAGCGTCAGCAGTGTTTTAGCTGAGCAACCGAGCGAGAGCATTAAAGCCCGTTTGCTGTATCTGCGCGGACGTGTTTTAGAAAAGCGCTCAGACTTTGCCGCAGCGCGCAGTCTCTACGAAGAAGCCCAGCCGCTTTATGCCGCCAGCAATGACTTACGGGGCCAGGCCAGGATGCAAAATGCCGTTGGCTGGGTCTTGCGCTGGATGGGTGAATACGAAGCGGCCCGCACAGCCTGCCAAAGTGCTCAGCGCTTATTAGAACAACAGCCCGATATGGAGCAGTTGGCCTATAGTCATAATGTGCTGGGTTGGGTGGCTTTATCGAGCCATGAATTTGAAGACTCACTGGCCCATTTTGGTAAAGCGCTGACGATTCAGGAGCAGATTCAGGATCTTTGGGGCCGCGGCAATAGCCTGATTAATCTGGGCAGCGTCTATTCCATGACCCATCGCTGGGATGATGCGATTGATAATTTCCGCCGCAGCCTGGAAATTAAAACTGAGCTGGGCGATTTAGAAGGCCAGTCCACGGCGTATAACAATCTGGGGCATGCCTATCAGGAACTGGGGGCTTTAGACGAAGCTGAAGTGGCGATTTATGCGTCGCAGCAGCTGTTTGAACGCCTGGGCAATCGACTCGGCTCAGCTGTGGCCCAGTGTAATCTGGGCAGTATTGCGTTTCGCCGCGCTGATTATCAGCGGGCCTTAGAACTCTTAGACTCTGGCATTACTGCGGTGCGCGAGCGTAAACTAGAAGCCCTGCTGCCAGAAATGCTCAATCACCGGATTGAAATCTGCTTAGAGCTCGAAGCCCACGCACAGGCCTATGTGCTCTTAGACGCCGATAGCGAGACAATTTTGCAGCACGGCGATCCGATTCAGCAGGGCCGTTTAGAACGTCTGCGCGGTCAATGGTATGCTCGCCGTCAGGAGCCAGACCAGGCCTTAGCGGCCTTACAGCGTGCCTTAACCCTGCTCCAGCCCACTGATCATCGCGCAGAGTGCCGGGCCCTTTATCGGGAATTAGCCAGCCTGCATCAACAGCGCGGCAGTGACGAAGCCCGTTATTGGGAAGATTTATTTCAACAGTCAGATTTACAGCCAACATCCCTACCGCTCGAAAGGACTTAAAATCAATCATGACCGACGGCGTTGAACTGCTTAAAGCAAGTTATTTGTTTCGAGACCTGCCCGAAAAAATTCTGGAGCAGGTGGCCTCTCGACTGGTTTACGACACCTTTAGCCCGCGAGAAGTGATCTTTCGTGAAGGGACAGACGGTGACACCCTATACCTCTTAGCCAAAGGCGAAGTCGAAGTCCGCAAAAAAGACCGCGAAAGCGGAATTGAGTTTCATCTGACCCGTATGGAAGCCCCGGCTGCCTTTGGTGAAATTGCCCTGCTTAAAGCCGGCCCCCGTAGCGCGACGGTTGCCACCATTAGCGATACGCAAGTGGCCATGCTGCGTGGTGCAGACTTTCAGAACATGGTCAGCAAGCTGCCCGAATTTGCCTTGTCTTTGGCCAAAGGTTTAGCTGGCCGCGTGGATGAACTAAGCCGCGAGCGCCGCATGAGCTATGGTCAGCTCAGTAATTTAAGCTATGATCCCCAGGTTTTGGGCATGTTGCCCAAAAAAGTCTTAAATCATTTAAAAATTGTCCCACTGGGCTATAACGGCACGTCTTTGTCAGTGGCTGTGGTCAACCCTGAAGATGTCTCTGGCATGGAGCAACTGCGCCAGTTAGTCCGGGGCGTGATGATTGAGCCGGTTGTGGTCAGCGAAATGGACTTTAAGCGCTTTATGGACACCGTCTATGACCGCGTGAC
>CAJYHH010001003.1 GCA_913773825.1 Candidatus Sericytochromatia bacterium
CGGCCGGTTCAGACCTTTCCAAGCGAGCTTAATTATCGATTATTTCAGGTGGCTCACAATGGAACGTGAATCTTTTAAAGAGATAGGCATTTATCAGTTCGAAAAGATGTTCCCAGGCTCGGTTGCCGGGGAAGTTGAACCCTCTAAGCTCGAGCGATGGTTCAAGCACCCTGATGATCATATCCGGCGCCATGCCCTGTTTGTTTTGGATAAAACCCACCCGGATGCTGAGCAATGGCTCAAAGCTTTTCTTGATGATGCCGACGAGGGAACGAGAAGCCGTGCGATTGATTATCTCCGGGACAATCTCGGCGCTCGCGTGCTTGATTTGCTCCTGCCCAGATTGAAGGATGAGCGTCCTTATGTCGGCAGCAAGATTTTAGAAACGATTCAGAAATACCCTTCCCTGGACCTGATTCCCTTTGTTTACGATGCTTGGGTCGATGCCCAGAATAAACAATGGCCTAATGAGTTTGATTCTGAAGACAGCATCGATCCAGACGAGCTCAACAGGCTTTTTTGTGATTTTGAAGAGACCCTTTTGTGCTTTGAGCGAACGGCTTTGATCGCGATGTTGGATCTGAAGCTGGCTGATTCTAACCTCAATACCAGAATCCGGGCCCTGAATATACTCAATCGGGCTCAACCTGAGCGAGCAGGCCATCTTCTGATCGACTGGCTCAACGCCAGTTCTTCAGTTCAGGACAAAAAATATTTGCTCCTGCGGACAAACTGGCCGACAAATTGGTGCCTGCTTGATCAATTGCTGAAGAACTATCTCGAAGTCACCTTTGCAGATATCGATGAAGGAAGCCGATCTAAGCTGCGCAGAAAGCTCGATTACTTTCAATGGCGCCACTACAACGACTGGCCTATCTTCAACGAGACGATGAAAAAACGGATGGAGCCCTATGCCCAAAATACGGGCTCTATCAGGACTGGGTCGCCATCCAACAAGGCCGCTTCGCTGGGAGAATCTTGCCCTGATTCTTTAAACCCTGATTTTGGGAATCTAGACGCTCACAAGCGCGATATGGCCTATAAGCAGCTCAAAGACCCCGTGGTTCCAGACACTCTGGTTCTGATTCACGCGCTGCTTCAAGATGATGACGATGAGATTCGTATGGATGCGTTTTGGGCCCTCATGCGCCTGGAGCCTGATAAGGCCAAGCTTCATGCCTTTGCTCAGAGTCTTCTAAATTCCGAGGACCCTAAAGCGAAAGAAGCCGGGCTTCGGGCTTTACCGGACATTGACTTCCCGGAATGGGAAAAGATTCTCTTTGACGCTCGTGACTCAGAGTTCAGAAACGCGGCCTGCATCAAAATTCTGCGTCTGGCCGTGAGCAGAAACCGACCGGACTGGCTTGAACGTGTCAGTGACTGGCTGCGAGCCAGTGATTATGACTGGAAGATTACTGGCCTGCGAATACTTGAACAGGCACCGTTTCCAGTTTATGAAGTGCTCGGCTCTCTTTGGGAATTCTACGACTATATCGGCTTTGAAGAGGTTTACAAAACCTGGTCGAAGAGCCAATGGCCCTTGCCTTCTGAGGCGCTCGCGCTTCTCGATACCGCCGTGCCCGCTTATGCTGGTGAATATGTGCTCAAGCTCATTTTGATCCATCAAGAGCATCTCAAGAACCCTGCGGTTCACGCCCAACTGTCTGACTACTTACCGCAGGCCTTGCTGGCCGATCACTACAGCGATACGCTTATGTCCGTTTTGTTGGCTGTACATCCTCATCCCGATTATCAGGAACTAGCGAAGGTCCTGCCCCTGCTGCCAGCTGATCTGCGTAATTTGTCCCGCATTCAGCGGCGGCTCTTCGAACTGTATCTGAGACAGGGCCATCCCGAAGCCCTGGATTTGCTGTCTCTGCACCTGACAACGGCGCCAATTGGCCGGCAGGAGCTAACATGGCTTCGGGAAGCCCCTGAATTAGCGGGAGGAAAAATTCTCAACCTGCTCAAAGAGGTCGACGATGAGGATGCCATGAATCTGTCCTGGATAGTGAGCATTTTGACGAAACAGGAAGATGAAGTTCAACACCAGAACTTGATCACTTTGCTGCCGGAATTATCTGACACCAAGCTTACTGCGGTCCTGCCTATTCTTCGCGCCAGGCATGAAAATCTGGCCATTCCTTATTTATCCAGCCTTTCGGATCTGCCCCGGCGCACCCGAGCCGAGGTTTTGCTTACTTTGGCTCACCTCGGCTATGACTTGCTTTTGCCCGAAATCACTGCCTTTCTCACGAGTGGTGACCTGTTGCTTCAGCAAACAGCTGTGAAAGCTTTGACCTGTCTGCCGCCAGAGACATCTCTTTCGCATCTGGCGCCCATTCTAATCAGCCAGGCAGGCCTCCCTGCTACCGAGGTCTTGACAGCACTACGCCTTCACCAGCGCGATGCGATCACTCCGCAATGGCTCAGTGAAGGCTTTTGCGCATACTGGCGGACACATGATGCTGATAATTCTGACAATATGCATCGCTTCAAAGCGGAGTTGTGTTTATTGCTGAGTAGGCCTGATGACCGCCGAAGTTGGAATTTTGTAATCAATCACGAGTCCAATCTACCTCATACGCCTGCAGGCTTCAGGGATTATGTATTGGCTCGTCTGTCCTTACTCATAGGTCCTCATATGCTGATTGCAGAATTAGAGCATGCACGACCGGAAGTTCGTCAAATGATGGCCATGATTTATGCTCTGTATCCTGCTCCCCACTGGCTAACAGTCCTAAACCATCGTCTTGAGCATGAAAGTGATCCGCAAGTCCACAAACAAATTCTAATCAGATCTGCACGGCTCTTCTCGCCTGCTCGTCGCTTGGAACGTACAGCTGCTTTATCTCTGTTGAGTGCTTTTAGCTTGACCGGTTTGCAATTTACTCGACCGATGCAACTAACGCGCAGAGCTGCTTCTGTTTGCCAAGCACAATTAACTATTTCAGAACGCATAGAGATGCTCCCGCACATCATCTGGCGGAGCCTTGAGACGAAACGCATTTCAGAAGCCTTAGAAAACCTGGAGACTTTGAATCGACTACTTTTTATGATTTCTCCTGATTTTTTCTGGTCTGAAAAGTATCTGCTCGGCCAGATGCTAAAGCATCGGTTGATGAGTCTGCTTTATGTGATCAACAATCGTGCGGAAGAAGCCGAATATCAAAGTTTGTGGAGCTTATGGTGGGCTGATGCTTTGCATCCCACTGACCTTAAGGCTTATGATTTTTCAGATTTGGTCTCCGAGCTTCGGCCAGCTGCCGCCAGGCACGACTTGAAAAACTGGCTTACTGTCCCCGAAACACACAGGCAATGGTATCAGGCGTTTTTTGATGGAATGGGTGATTAAGGCTGTTAAGGCTGGTGACGCCTGGAGTCAGATGATTTGGAGCCGACAGAGCCGCAAAGCCGACTAACGTTCAGGTCTAAAACTCGCTTTAGTCATGAATGTGAAAGAAGCGCCGCATTTTGGCAAGAATGCTGATGCGGTCTTCTGCCACGTGCTGGCTGCGCGCTTCCCCGAGCAGTTCATAAGCCTGGTCGCGCTGGGCTCTGCGCTCAGCTAAGACGCCCGCAATCATCTCAGCCATTTCAGGCCGCTGACGGATGGTTTCTTGAAAACTCTCTTTATCGAGGCGATAGCAGAGCACATCCGTCAGAGCAACCACTGTGGATATGCGGGGTTCTCCTGTCATCAGCGACATCTCCCCAAAGAAGTCCACAGCCTCAAGCTGATTGATTTCGTTCTCGTGCTCACCGTTTCGCAGGCGAATCGAGACTTTACCTTCTGCCAGAATATACAGCCAGTGGCCTTCGGCGCCCTGGCGGGTGATAATCTCACCGGCTAAAAAGGGCGCGCTAATCAGTTTTTCGGCAAGCTGAGCGCGTTCGTCTTCGTTCAGGCTGCTCAGCAAAGGCACCCGGCAGAGAAAGCGCTCACGGTTCGTCAGTTCGCGGGATGAGATGTGTCCACGCTTGCTGGGATCCCCCTGTTTAACAAACAGGGTTTGCCCCGGCATGGCCATCGGAATTCCTTCACGTTTAAGCGCATAAGCCAGATGGGTTCTGACTTCACTGTCAGTCGGATCGTCAATCTGTGGATTGGTCAGCCAGTAGCGTACGGCGTAACGGGCAACAGAGTCGCCGAATTCCATCAAGACGCAGTTTGGCGGCGGGTCAGCGGCGACATTGGGGATATCAGCACTTTGTAGCGCTTTGGTGACAATCTGAATAATTTCAGTCGGCGGGTAACGGAAATCAATCTGAAACCAGACCCAGCGCCTCCAGCGCAGCTGAGGGTCGTGACGTCGCCCAATCACGGTGACCTGGCTTTTCATCATCTGGCTATTGGGAATAATCACGGTTTCCCAGTTGCGAGTTTCGATTGCGGTATAGCGCCAGGAGATTTCGCTGATGCGGCCTGAGACATCGCCAAATTTGACCCAATCCCCAACATCAAGTGATTTATCTAACTGCAGCACAATCCCGCCAATCACGTTGCCTAAGGTGTCTTGCAAGGCCAGACCAATCACAGCTGTGACAACCGCTGAAGTGGCAATAACACCGGCAACGTTTAAGCCCGCATGTGCGGCCAGCACAAAAAAGCCCACTAACAACACGCTGCTGATAATCAGATCATGAACAATCTGCGGCGCTTGAATCCCAACTTTAGGAAACACCCGTGAATAAAGCAGTCGGGTCGCAATCGTAATCAAAACAAACAGGGTCGCCAGGCTATAGCCCAAGACAGCGAGCTTAGCCAGTTTGTCTGTGCCCTGTAATCTAAGGCTGACACTCAGCGGTACTAATAATAAATGGGCTGCCAGTACCAGATTTAAACTCCAGCCCAGCTGGGGCCGTCCAGCTTTGACAGGCAAACGAATAAATGGCGTTGTCAGCAAAAAAAACAGCAGCAGCCACAGTGTGCCTGCACTGAGAAATTCTTTAAGTAAGGCCTGGGCGCTTGTTAGAAACATTGTCTCTGATTATAAAGCTTCTGGTGCCCAGGCTTGCAGATAGCGCAGAGCCAATGGGCGAAGCTCCGGTTGTTTAGATTGGTACAGGTCTAGCAGGCCTTGTTTGACCAGTTTTTGTGTTTGAGGTGTTAACTCAGAAAATGCCCCACAAGTTTTACCGTTCCAGATATTGAAGTTTGCTGGTTGGGCAAATCTTCGACGCAGTTGCTGAAACAGAACATCTGTTTGACTTTGTGCAATCCAAACAGATGTATGAATAAAGGCTTCCGGTGGGAAACAAGGCGAACTCCAGTTTTCTATCCAGGAATATGCTCTGAAGGCGCTGTCTGTGTTGAGCGAGCTGGGATCAATAAACAGCGTTGCAAAGAGTTCCCAAGCCTGGGGCTGATTAAATCGCAAGAGCGTACCTGCTGTGTTAAGACGAATCAGGGCGGGATTGTCAGATTTAAGCAGATGAGAAACCAAAGGGACGTCTTTAGGCTGCATGGGAGCGTGGGCAAATGCAGATAGATAGGCTACCAGTGTTTCAGGGTTATTGCTATGAGCGAGGGCTTTGAGTTGACGAATAGCCTCAACATTTTTCCAGGTGCCTAACAGTAATAAGGCATAATCTGAATAGATCGGGTTTTTTTGTGCCAGACTTACAAGCTCAGGCCCAAAGTCGGGATTGCCTTTTTCGACCAAAATCATGCGGGCCAAGACGGTTGTCTGAGGATTGGGGCTTAGCAATAGGGGGAATAAAAACCGCGTTTCTTCAACTGAAAGTTTATTAGAATTAGATACTAAATATTGTTGGAGAGCCTTTAATAGTTCGCCTTGTAGCTGAGAATCAGTCTGCTGGATCAATCTGAAAATCTCTTGTTTTCCAGTGTTGGTTAAAAGAATGATTGACGCCACTTTATAACGGTTTTCAGCTGTTGCTTTATACATCATCTGGTTTAGTTGTTCGTTGGATAAATTACGCGCTGACCAGTCTTTGCCCTGATAAAGGGCTTCGAGCAAATTATTTTGAACATGAGGATCCGGGTCTTCTGCTAATTTCAGCAATTGAGGCAACACCGTTTCTTTTCCTGTGTTCCACAAGACAGATATGACGTTCCCTCTTACTTTAGAATCAGTGTTCTGTAGAAGCTCCAGCAGACTTGGTATCAAGGCTGTTGGTTTGATTTGATTCAATGTCTGAACTGCGACATTGCGCAGCTTTTGATCTGAGCTTTTCATAAAATCTAAAGCGCGATGGGAAGCTGCCTCAGGATTCTGTTTGTGCAACTGCTGTAGTGCCAGAATACGGGATTCAGGAGCCAGAGCTGTGTTCTGAATCATCATTTCGAGAATACTTGTTGCGCTGGGTGATTGCC
>CAJYHH010001004.1 GCA_913773825.1 Candidatus Sericytochromatia bacterium
GCCTGAAGATGAACCGCCAGAAGCAGTTAAAGCAGCCTGTATTGCAGCGATTGAAGCCGGCCATAATCAATATGCCCGTACTTGGGGGATTCCTGAGCTGGGGCAGGCGCTGGCTGAAAAAATGCTGAACTTTCAGGGCTTTCGCTTTGATCCGGAAACTGAGTTGACGGTCTCATGCGGCGGAACTGAGGCGATGATGGCGGCCTGTTTGGCAACCTTAGATCCAGGCGATGAGGTGCTGATTCCTTATCCCTACTATGAAAACTATCGCGCTGAACTGCTGATGTGTGGAGCCGTGCCGGTGTTTGTGCCCTTAGCTGTTGATGCTCAGCTGCATTTTCGCCTGGATCTTACAGCGCTTGAAGCCGCTGTGAACTCCCGTACCAAAGGGATCATGATTAACACGCCCCAAAATCCAACTGGTAAAGTCTATAACCAGCTTGAGCTCAACATGCTGGCCGATTTTGCCGTGCGCCATAATCTCTTGGTTTATACAGATGAAACCTACGAACATCTGGTTTATGCCGGGCATCAGCATCTTTCACCCGCTACTTTGCCAGGTATGCGTGAACGCACGATTACGATTAGCAGTTTGTCTAAGACTTATTCGGCAACAGGCTGGCGCGTGGCCTGGGCGATTGCGCCCCCTGAACTCACAGACGCCATTCGCAAGGTTCATGATTTCCTCACTATTTCAGCACCCCATCCGATGCAGCATGCAGCGGTCACAGCCCTCCAGCTGCCCCAAAGCTATTATGATCAATTGCTTGAGACTTATACCCAGCGCCGTGAACTGCTCTGTGGAGGGTTACAAGCCTCAGGTTTTCAGATCAGCTGGCCCGAAGGAGCTTATTATGTTTTGGTCAATCTTGAGCCTTTTTTGCACGCGGGTGAAAGTGCAGATGCTTTTGCTTTGCGCCTGATTCATGAAGCGGGTGTCGGTGGCGTGCCGGGTACGGCCTTTATGCCAGGGCATCAGGGCGATGCAGCCTGGTTACGCCTGAGTTTTTGTAAACAAGAGCCGACCTTACGCGAAGGGCTACTGCGCCTGCAAAAATGGGCTGAGGGTTTAAAGCTTTAGTTGATTTTTAGCTATTGATCAGGCTTGAAAAATGCTGGTAAGCCAGCTGGCTGCTTTGTTCATCTTCATCTGCTCCCAGCCAATAACCAGCTAAACGGCTCTCAACCGCATGATGACCCCCTAAAACTTTAAGTTTGAGATTCAGCTCCAGGCCGGGCGCCCAGTCCTGCTTGCCCAGTTCACCTATTTGAAGCAGATCCTGACGCCTAAGCATCATGGCATAAGCTGCGCTGCCGTCAGGATTCCACTCTAGGGCATTGCGATAGAGATAAGGGCTATGAATGCCTTTAAAGGCTACATCTGTTTGACCATTAGGATGTTTAAACAGCTTGAGGCCATTGTGAAATAAGAGATGAGTATCTGGGTAATGAAGCCTAATGCCTAATGTTCCCAGTTGAGGATATCGCTGAAAGTCTAAAACCATTAAAGGCAGCCAGTCTTGTAAAGCTACAACACGGCTATCAAGCAGCAGAATCAGCTCTGCATCAGTGTTGGCGGAAGCTTTTATGACCTCTGTTTGAAAAGCTTGCCAGTTACCGGCTAATACCTGAATTTCAAAGCTCTGATAAGCACTTTTGGCTAACTGACTGACTAAAGCGGTAGCAGAATATTCAGGATGTTGGCGAATCAAAACCAGTACTTTGGAGCCGGTTGTGGGAGCTGTGAATGTTTTGAGCTGGAGATCGGGTTTTATCTGGATGGGCAGATATTTGCTGTATAGGCTTAAAAATCGCTGTCTGGCGTGTTCAAAGGCTGGGCCTGTATCCCCTCCGCTTAGATGGGTGATGCCTAAACCGGTTAAGACACCGCAACGTCCTGTGTGACTCTGCGTAGGCTGAGCATCAGCCAGAGATTGATTCAGACTAAAGGCAATGTCATAAAAATGAAAGCCAGGAATCCGCTCGTCAAAACGAGTGCTGCAGCGCTGTTTGTGAACGGCTAAAAACAAGCCGTCTAGAATCAGGACTTCTAACGGAGTTTGAAAAGCTTGAGAATAGAAGTTTTCC
>CAJYHH010001005.1 GCA_913773825.1 Candidatus Sericytochromatia bacterium
GATCATAAAGATCCCTTTGCGTTCCGCCGCACCCGCTTTGTCAAGCACCACAATACAGGCCGGGATGCCGGTGCCATAAAACAAATTGGCCGGCAGCCCGATAATGCCCTGAATATAGCCGCGCTCAATCAGATTGCGGCGAATCTCTGCTTCGGCGTTGCCTCTAAACAACACCCCATGCGGCAAAATACAAGCGCCTTTGCCCGTGCTTTTAAGTGAACGCACAATGTGTAGCAAATAGGCATAGTCACCCTGTTTTTCAGGCGGCACACCAAAATGAGCAAAGCGCCCATGGGAATCTTTGGCCGGGTCAAAGCCGGTGCTCCAGCGCTTGTCGCTAAAAGGGGGATTCGCCACCACATAATCAAAGGTTTTGAGCGAGTCTCCTTCAAGGTAAAGCGGGTTGGCCAGCGTATTGCCCTGCTTGATCTCAGCGGTCGGATTGTCGTGAAGAATCATATTCATCCGCGCCAGGCCCGATGTCGCGGCGTCTTTTTCCTGGCCATAAAGCGTGACTTTGGTGCTGGCTTCAGCCCCGACTTTCAGCAAAAGGGAGCCTGAGCCACAGGTGGGGTCATAAACCGTGGTGTTGTTGCTGGTTGCAGCCTGACGAATCCCCAGAATCTGGGCCATCACCCGGCTGACTTCCGCTGGCGTATAAAACTGACCTTTGCTTTTGCCACTTTCGGTCGCAAAATGACGCATCAGATATTCGTAAGCATCGCCTAAAATATCGTCCCCCTCAGCCCGATTTTTTGAAAAATCCAGGGCAGGGTTTTCAAAGATCGCAATCAGATTGGTCAGGCGCTCCACCATTTCTTTGCCGCTGCCAAGCTTCGTCGCATCATAAAAGTCAGGCATATCTGACAGGCCATTGGCTTGGGCCAAGGGTCCCAGAATCTTTTTATTGATCTGATCCCCAATATCTGGCTTCCCTTTAAGCGCCACCATATCTGCAAAGCTGGCGCCTTCTGGGATTGTGATCGGCGCAAAGGGCTGACCCGCATATTTATCGCTAACATATTTGACAAACAACAGCACCAGCACATAGTCTTTGTACTGGCTAGCGTCCATGCCGCCGCGCAGTTCATCACAGCTCTGCCACAGTGATGAGTAGAGTTCGGATTTCTTTAAGGCCATTTCGGGGATGCCTGTATTCCTTGAGTTTAGGGTATCTGCATCAGTTTAGTTACCCGCCACACGATTCGCAATATATCCGTCCATCTTACCGTCTAGCCCACCGTACCCCACATCCCCCATCATCCCACATGTCGAGGTCACCCCCCGTGGTGACCTTCTCCCCGTGGTGACCCTCCTGTTAAGATGATTGTCGCCACTAAGAGCAGCTCATTATGTCGAAACGCAAGTCTTCATTATTGAGGTCCGATG
>CAJYHH010001006.1 GCA_913773825.1 Candidatus Sericytochromatia bacterium
GCATCCTAGCTATTTTACATTAAATTTAAGTTAAGTCAAGGCGCGCTGAGTAGTGGCCTGTGATGTGTCTTTAAGCTTGATATAATGAAGCGCTTAGCCAGGTGCCCATAGCAGGTTCTGGCTTCTGGCCAGCTTAGTTTGATTGTCAATCACAGAGGAAAACAGCAGTCCGTGAAATATGAAGCAGCCCCCCTTGCCGGAGCCTGGATTATTTATCCGCAAAAATTCAGCGATGATCGGGGTTTTTTTACACATGTCTGGAGTCGGGCTGAATTTGTTAAACAGGGTTTAGCTATTGATCTGGAACTGGGCAATGTGGCCTTTAATCCAAAACGCGGGACTTTAAGAGGTCTGCATTTTCAGCTTCCGCCTTATAGCGAAGTCAAGCTGGTGCGCTGTACCCGCGGTAGCGTCTATGACGTAGGGGTTGATTTACGTCAGGATTCGCCGACTTTTTTACAAAGCTTTGGCTTAGAGCTAAGCGCCGATCAGCATATTCAGCTGTATTGGCCACCTGGGATTGCCCACGGTTATTTAACTCTTGAAGACAACAGCGAAGTCTGTTACCAGGTCAATCGGCCTTATCAGCCTGATTTAGCTCGGGGCCTGCGCTGGAATGATCCCTTGATTCGGATTAACTGGCCAATCCAGCCTGAAAAGATTGCCGATCGAGATGCTCAGTACCCTGACGTAAATCCCGATCGAGATTTGGCTTATGACTGGCTTAAGGCGCCAGACGCTGTTTAGACCAGACATCTTCAGCATCCAGGCGATTATAGACAATCCGGTCATGTAAACGACTGGCGCGACCTTGCCAAAATTCAAAGCGCTCAGGAACCACCCGATAACCGCCCCAATGGTCTGGGCGAGGGATGTCCTGATCAGCGTAAAGCAGTTCTAATTCTCGCAGGCGGGCTTCTAGCAGTTCGCGACTGGGGATTGGGCTGCTTTGCGGTGAAGCATGTGCACCTAATCGGGCGCCTTCGGGACGTGAGAGATAGTAGGCGTCAGATTCATCTGCACTGGTCAGTTCAACCCGGCCCTCGATTCTGACCTGGCGTTCAAGTTCAGCCCAAAAAAAAGACAGCGCGACCTGGGGATTGGCTTCGATCTGACGGCCTTTGCGTGAATGGTAATTGGTATAAAACACAAAGCCACGCTGATCAAAGCTTTTAAGCAACACAACCCGGCTGCTGGGTTTTAAGTCTAAGCCCACTGTTGCTAAAGTCATGGCATTTGGCTCAGGTAAACCAGCGTGCAGGGCTTCATTGATCCAGAGTGTAAACTGACTCAGAGGATGATCCGCAACACCGGCTTCAGTGAGTTCATTGCGGATATAGTCTTTGCGCAGCTCAGCAAAAGGATTAGCAGAATCTGGTGAAATGTTGTGCATAATGAGCCTCTGTCAGAACAAGTAGTTGATTGTCATTGTGACAGAAGTCGCTGTAAGCCGTGAAGATGGCTGTGGGTGATGAAGATTAGGGCGAAAGAGGGGGTGAGTCGTGGGCTGCGAAGAGAAAAATAGGCCTGCTACTGGGTTTCTTCACCCACGACTCACCACTGTACCGCCAGCTGTGTCCCCCACAGCCTGCCTTACGCGTTTACAACCTGGCCGCCATTGGGATGAATAATCTGGCCTGTGATATAAGACGCGTCATCGCTGGCGAGAAAAATAAAGCAAGGCGCCACTTCGTCAGGTTGACCTGCCCGGCCAATTGGTGTGTCGGTGCCAAAGCTGGCGACTTTTTCTTTGTCAAAGCTGGCAACAATCAGGGGAGTCCAGATTGGGCCTGGCGCAACGCCGTTGACACGGATGCCTTTAGCAGCCAGTTGAGAGGCCAGAGAATAAGTAAAGGTGCGAATCGCGCCTTTTGTGGCTGCATAGTCGATTAATTCATCATGGCCTTGGTAGGCTGTAATCGAGGTCGTGTTAATAATGCTGGCCCCTGATTGCATATGGCGTAAAGCGGCCTGGCTGAGCCAGAACATCGAATAAAAATTCGTTTTAAAAGTGGTATCAAGCTGCTCAGGGGTAATCTCACTAATGTCTTTGGCTGGACACTGCATGCCAGCATTGTTGACCAGAATATCTAAATGACCAAAAGAATCGATGGTTTTTTCAATTACTTCCTGACAGATCTGATACTCAGAGAGATCCCCTTTAATCAACAGACAAGGTCTATCAAGTTTGTCGATAATGGCTTTAGTAGCTAAGGCATCTTCGTCTTCATTTTTATAGACAATGACGACTCTTGCGCCTTCTTTGGCAAAACCAATTGCAACGGCTTTGCCAATTCCGCTGTCTCCCCCTGTAACAATGGCAACCTTGTCTGTCAGTTTTCCGGCTGCTAAATAGTGCTTCATTTCAGACTCAGGTCTGGGATTCATTTCTGTTTCAACACCCGGTTGGCGTTTTTGGTGCTGGGGCGGTTGCCCTTTTTTGCGCTGTGACATAAAAAGTTCCTCACTTGATTAGGTTATATTAAAACGTTAATTCATCGTGATTGATGCATTCAATTGTTTTTATAACTTCAAGAGAGGGACTAAATAAAAGCTATATAGATAGAAGCTGTAAAGGCCGTTTAGTCTGGGTTTTAGGCTAAACTGGGTTTTAGGCTAAAAAAGACAAACAAGACAGAAGCCCGCTTTGCGTCTGTATGGCAAATGGGCTTGAGCCGCTTGCTCATCACCGTGCGTCAGTATTTTTTTGTTTGAGGGTTATAAGTTGAATCGGCTAAGGAGAAATATTGTCAGGCCAGGGGGCCTTTTGGGGAGCTTAAACCCAAAACTCATCACCCACCACTCAAAACGGCACCGTCAGGTGGTAAATCTTTAGCTCCAGCTATTCTGATGAAAATCTCGAAAATCTGGGCGGCGAGTAAAATAATCTTCGTTACGAGAGATAAATTCGGTTTCAGCTTCGGGGACGTCAGGTTTGCGGTAAATTGCCTGAACCGGACAGACCATTTCACAGGAGCCACAGTCGATACATTCATGGGGGTTGATGTAGTACATCGGCTCATCAGGATGGGTGTAAATGCAGTCAACCGGGCAGACTTTGACACAGGCGCCATCTTTGACGTCCAGGCAGGCAGAGGTAATCACATAAGCTAGAATCGATGACATTAGCTGATTCTTTCAATTCCAAAAGTCTGTTTAAGGGTCTCTTCGGTCAGACCGTAACCGCCGTGGAGCAGCATCGGTAAAAGTCTAAATTTGGGGTTATACAGTTCACGCGCGCCAAAGGCGAGGTTGACCGGCTTTTGATCTGGTTTAAGCAAAAGCTGGTCTTTGACCTGACCGGTGCTGAGTTCGATGAATAACAGGCAAGGGGTAAACAGCGCAGGCTGGTTGCGGGACACCATCACCACAGCATATTGGCCATCAGGCGTGATTTCAAGAATATCGCGAGCGTCAGCTCCAGCGCTAAAGGCTTCACCATCCAGCTCAATCACCTGCTGGCGCTTTAATTTTTCGGCATCAAGTGCCCAGAGTTCGGGACGACGGGTTTCGGGGTTAACCGCCAGACAATAGACTAAATCCCCTTTATTGCTGATGCCGAGGCTGCCAATCAGGTGGGTGTTGGGTAATTGAATCCGCTTTTGGGCCATGGCGCGATCGATCATAACCAGCAAGCCGGGCTGGAGCGCTGAGACAAAAATCCGTTTGCCGTCAGGATGAAACGCTACAGACAAGGCTTTTTTATTTGGGGCGGGTATAATCGGCCAGCTGCGCTGCAGGCGCATCGATTCTCGCTGAATCAGATGAAGTTTACCTGCACCGCGGTCTGTCACTGCAAGAAAGGGATGGCGGGTTGAAACACTAAGATCCAGAGGCAGCGCTCTGACGGTTTCAAGCGGAATATAGGCATAAAACAAAGAGCGGCAAAAGGCGCTGGTGCGGGGCTTAAGCTGCTCCAGCGGTGCATAGCTATAACCGGCATTTAAA
>CAJYHH010001007.1 GCA_913773825.1 Candidatus Sericytochromatia bacterium
CTGATGTACTGGAGTGGTAAAGACTGGCACTGGAATAACTTTGGTGAACTTCCAGATGGTATCCAGATTGATTTTTCGCTGGGCTCTGTTGCAGATCGTAAGGGCAGATCGTTTACTTTCTTTAAAGCTAATGATGGCAATCTCTGGACTTTGTGTTATCCCAACAAGGGTGATACCTGGTATTGGCAAAATCTTGGCAAAGCCTTAAAGCCGCAAACTGTCGCTGTAGCGGTTTAAATACTCTAGCTAAAGCTGTTTAAATAAACAGGCCGGGAATTCAGTTTAGAATTCCCGGCCTGGATATTTATTGAAAAACTGAGTTATTTAGAGTACTTCACCATGCGGCGGAAGACGCTGGCGAGTTGATCGCCAAAAGAGCCGGTTTCGTAGTGAACGCCGTAGCGTTCACAGACTTCCTGCACGCGGGGAGCAATTTCTTCGAGTCGATTAGGCGTCAGCTTGGGGAAAAGGTGATGTTCAATCTGGTAATTTAAATGACCGGCCAGAATGCTGAAGATTTTACCAGCCTGAACGTTGCCGGTGCCTTCAATTTGCTGAAGATACCATTCGGCGCGGCTTTTGGGTGTTTCTGTATAGTGTTTGACCCCTTCGGTCATATGACCGGTATAAAACACTAAACCTGTAAAGATATTGCGCATGACCTGAGCGGTCAAAGTACCCAAGGTGACCTGGGGCCAGCGGGGACCAGCTAACAGGCCAAACACGCCGTAGTTATACGCGACGTTGGGCACTGATTTACGCAGGCTGATCCAGAGGCTTTTGGCAAAGCCCTCTAAGTCATGACTTTTATTGACGCTGGGATAGTCTTTGAGTTCAGCGTAGCCAGGGAACAGCAGGCGCTGAATAAATTCTAATAAGCCGGAGCTGACCAGACCTAAACTTTGATCCGCGTTAAAGGTGTTCATAATCAGTACAGCGGGCTGAACAACGTGAAAGGCCTGTTTGTCGATTAGTTCACTTAGACGATAAAAGCCATAGGTGACGTCTGGGTCGCGCGCAACCTGGCCGGTATAAGAGTGATGCAGGACGTTATGGCGATAACGCCAGGCTTCTTCATCAACCGGTGAGTTGTGGTAATAAACGTCTGAATGAAACTTACGCGCTTCGGGCATTTTGTCAAAGGCGCCGTGCTGAGCGTGATGGTGAATTTCAAGATTGTCAAGCTGGATGCCCACATACAGCATCAGCACACCCATGCTCCAGCTGATCGGGTCACGGCTAAAGTGCAGAAGCAGGCGGCCGGCAATTTCACAGCTGCGGCAGACCTGGTGAATCATCTCAATATATTCGAGATCTTCTTTGCCAATTTTGGCGCTAAATTCAGCTTTAAGCGCATCAAGTTCAGCTGCAAAAGCTTTGAGTTGTTCATCGCTGAGGGGTTGTTTTTTGACGTCCTGGACGTATTCATTAAAGGCTTGGGGGGTGAGCAGAGTCTCTGACATGGTAGTTTCCGTTTGTAGCAGGGGTAAAGTAAATGCGGAGTATTCAGTATAGCACCACTCTATCAGGACATTTTGCAGGACATTTGAGGCTGGGATTCTTATAAGATTTGTACGGATTTTTAGCTGTTAACAAGCTGATTCAGAGTGTTACGCTAAATCATAAGTTAGAACGATTAGATTGAATAATAGGGATGGCTTAGAACATGGTGCAGACAGGCTTTGCTTCTGTAAACGGCTTAAAGATGTATTACGAGATTTATGGCCAGGGTCTACCTGTTTTGCTGCTTCATGGCTCGTTTATGACCATTACCAATAACTGGGCTGAGATGATTGCAGAGCTATCTAAAACCCGCCAGGTAATTGCGATTGAAATGCAGGGCCACGGGCGTACAGCGGATATCGATAGAGATTTTAGCTATGACTCACTAGCGGACGATGTCTCAGTTTTTTTAGAGCAAATCAACATCCCACAAGTAGATCTTATTGGTTACAGCATGGGCGGCGGTGTGGCGATGATGACTGCCATTCGCCACCCCGACAAAGTCAGAAAAGTAGTCAGTATTTCAGCGGTTTTTCGCCATGATGGCTGGGTGGATGAAGCCTATCAGGCTTTCCCTCAGATGGACCCGAATATGCTAAAGGGTTCACCGATTGAATCTGAGTATAACAAGCTCAGTCCATATCCTGAGCAATTTGATGCTTTTATCAAGCGCTGTATTCAAATGGAC
>CAJYHH010001008.1 GCA_913773825.1 Candidatus Sericytochromatia bacterium
GTCAACTGCTGCAAGTTCACTTACAGCTTGTGATTGAAGGGGTTTTAGATAGCGAAATCTATGAGATTCGGACTTTAGATTCTGCCCGTCAGCTTTATCGCATGCTGACGGGGCAAAGTGCCCCTGCTCCTGCTGCTCCTGCCGCCCAACCTGCTGCAGCAGCGCCCTCTGCCAGTTATGCACCTGCTGCACCCAGTATGGCTCCGCAACAGCCAATGTATGCTCCCCAACCCAGCGCTCCCTCTGCTCCGGCGCCGCCTGTGCGGCCTGTTGAGTTTGCGCCTTTGGGGGCGCCTGCTTTTGGGGGCGGAAATTCGAATATTGACCGCGTGATGGATATTCCGCTGCGCGTTACGGTTGAGTTGGGTTCATCCCGTATTAAAGTCAAAAATGTGCTGGAGCTGTCTAAAGGCTCAATTGTTGAACTGGATAAACTTGCGGGTGAGCCTGTAGATTTACTGGTTAATGGGCGCTTGATGGCCAAAGGTGAAGTCGTGGTCATTAACGAAAACTTTGGCGTCAGAATTACTGAAATCCTGGGTCCCGCTGACAGATTGTCTAATTTACAGGGTTAAGAAGTAGAGGGTGGGTTGTAGGGAGTTGTTAGAGAAATATCCCTGCATTGCTCTTAATCTCCACCCTCTTTGTGTTTACCCAGGGTTTAAAAATGCTGAAAGCCCCATTGGTTTTGCTGAAGATCAATGACTTGATCTGAGTACTGAATCAGCTGCGCTAATTCTGTTGTAAGGGTGCCGATAATGCTAAACAGTTTTGGATCGAGCTGTGCGGCTGTGCTGGCTGGCAGGGCTGCCAGCAGTTCGTAGTCTTCTCCGCCATTAAGCACCCAGTTTTGGGCTTGAGTGGGAAATTCAGCTAAACCGTTTTGAACTGGAATTGCATAGCCGTTAACGAGACAGCCCAGCTGATTACTCTGGCAGATTAATTGCAGGGAGCGAGCTAGGCCATCGCTGGTGTCTAATAGGGCCAGATGGGTCTTTTGGCGCTCAGATTCAGCGACTAATAAATCAGCTTCTTTAAATCTGGGGATCGGGTGCCAGTGGCGATTGAGGAGTTCGAGGCGCGCTAGCTGATGCTGAAAACAGTATAAACCAGCGGCTGATCCGCCAAATGAGCCCGTTACAACCAGTTTGTCGCCTGCCTGTGCCCCTTTGCGCTGAATCGGATAAGCGCTTTGGCCCAAGACAGATAAGCTAAGATGGAGTTCAGAAGATCTTACCGTATCGCCACCGGCTAAGGCCACTTGATAAGTCTGACAAGCTTGTTCAAGCCCGTCCCAGAAAGCACTCAGCCATGCTGGTGAGATATCAGACGGCACACCAAGTGATAAGAGCGCTGCAATCGGCTTGGCGTTCATAGCGGCTAGATCACTAAGGTTTACCGCTAAGAGTTTCCAGCCGATTTCAGCTGCGGGCATGGCGCGTAAAAAATGAGTGTTTTCAACCATTGTATCAACGGCCCAGACCAGAGTCTGTCCAGAAGGTTTTAATAGCGCTGCATCATCACCGATCCCGAGAATAACTTCAGGATGGCCAGGAAACTGTCTGGCGCGGGCAATCAGTGAGTCTTCATGCATCAGCTGAATAATTTAGCTGCGCTGCCATTCAGCTAAAACACGCTGAAACTTCTGCTCAACGGTGCGGACCTCTAACTGTAGGGCACGGTATTCGCCATCACTGATTTTGACACCAGCCCGGCGTGAAATCTCAAGAAAGTTCAGACGGTTACGCGTGCCGTCCCAACGCTCTTTAAGGATTCCCATTTCCATTACCAAAGACCAGCGTCTCAGATGGGCTTTTAGGCTGGGGCTGTTGAGGTTGGATTTATACAGCACTTCTCGCTGGGCATGGTCAAATAACAAAGCACCCGGTAGATCTTGCAGGCTGAGTGAGTTATTTTTAAGCATCGGATCTAAATAACGGGCCTGAAGCCAGCCGGATTTACGGTTTGCCAGGCTGATACGGCACCAGAGTTCACCATCAGCGGCAAAAGTACTGCCGATTAATAAAGCGCGTTGTGGTCCCAACCGCTGAACCTCAGGTCCACTGCGCAGATCAGGCTGGGGCTTGAGCTGTAAATTACTCTGAGTGATCTGAACCTGATAAGCCCACGCTGATGCACTTAAACTCATTAACAAACAGAACAACAGGCCCAGAACCACTCTGTTTAACCAGAGCGAACGGGGCCTGTTGAACTTAATCATTTGTTTTTGCTCAATAACTACTGGCTAAGTGCCACTAGCGATTAGGCCTTTGCCACTTCATGGCGAGCTTTGATAACGAAGAACTCCATGCGGTCGCCTTCTTGCAGCTCGTTGAAGTTCTGAATCGCAATCCCGCACTCGTAACCGGTGCCAACTTCTTTGACGTCGTCTTTAAAGCGCTTGAGCGACGAGAGCTTACCCGTGTGGATGTTTTCGCCATTGCGCATGACGCGGACTCGGGCATTGCGTTCGCAGCGGCCTTCGACCATATATGAGCCTGCAATGGTGCCCTGTTTAGAGATCTTGAAGACCTGGCGCACTTCAGCTGCACCAATTTCAACTTCGATCATTTCGGGCTCAAGCAGACCTTCCATGGCGCTCTGAACATCTTCAATCAGCTTATAGATAATGTCATAGAAGCGGATTTCAACGTCTTCAGTGGCGGCTACGCGTTCAGCGTTGCTATCAGCTTTGACGTTAAAGCCGACTACCAGTGCGTTAGAGGCAGCTGCCAGCATAATGTCGTACTGAGAGATTTCACCGGTTGCACCGTGGATAATCCGCAGCTGGACTTTTTCGTCTGACAAACGCTCTAAAGATTGGCGCAGCGCATCAATTGAGCCCTGAACGTCAGCTTTAACAACGAGGTTGAGCTCTTTGAGCTTGCCTTCTTTAACGTTTTCATACAAGGTCGACAGATGCAGGCGACTACGGGTGCCGCTTTCTTCTGCCAGCTGAATACGAGTGGCTTCAGCCTGAGCTTTTGCTTCTTTGTCATTCTTGACGACGCGCAGCAAATCGCCGGCCTGGGGAACATCCTGGAAGCCGATAATTTCAACTGGAGTAGAAGGCCCAGCTGATTTGAGCTGTTTACCGCGCTCATTGGTCATGGCGCGAACTTTGCCGGAAACGGCCCCAACAACAAACGAATCGCCACGATTGAGCGTACCAGACTGAATCAAGATCGTGCCGACAGCGCCGCGACCTTTGTCGAGCTTGGATTCAATCACGATGCCCACTGCAGGCTTATCGGGATTGGCTTTGAGTTCGAGCAGGTCAGAAACCAGCACGATCATTTCCAGCAGGTCATCAACCCCTTCGCCGCTTTTGGCAGAAACAGGCACAACAACCTGATCGCCGCCCCATTCTTCAGGCACCAGACCATGTTCGGTCAGCTGCTGCTTAGAGCGTTCAATATCAGCACCGGGTTTGTCAATTTTGTTGACAGCAATGATGATCTGAACATTTGCGGCTTTTGCATGGTTAATCGCTTCAATGGTCTGAGGCATGATACCGTCATCAGCTGCAATAACAATAATCGCAATATCCGTGACGCGAGCGCCGCGAGCACGCATGGCGGTAAAGGCTTCATGGCCCGGTGTGTCGAGGAAGGCAATTTGTTTGCCGTTTACATCGACCATATAGGCGCCGATATGCTGGGTGATACCGCCGGCTTCACCTTCAGTGACTTTTGTGTTGCGGATGTAGTCAAGCAGCGAGGTTTTACCGTGGTCAACGTGACCCATAATGGTCACAACCGGTGGGCGTGACTGCAGCTTACTTGGATCTTCATCAGCTGGCGGCGGTGTCGGTGTAATTTTATGCACCGGTTCGGCATCTTCTTTTTCAACTGCAGAAGGCAGTGTGACTTCAAAGCCGAGTTCTGTGGCCACCATTTCGGCTGTTTCCAGCTCAAGTGTATGGTTGATGGTTGTCATCATGCCCTTCATAAACAGAGCTTTGATAACTTCTGCCGGCTGAACTTTCATTTTATCGGCCAGATCACCAACCGTGATTTTGGCTGTCAGCTCAAGCGTGCGGTCCTCAGAAGCTGGATCGATGGTTTTTTCACGTTGCATCTGCTGATCCAGAATTTTTGCTTTTTTATACTTGGACTTTTTGCCTTTAGTCCGGCCGCCACCTGCGCCAAAGCTACCGCGCTGACCGCGCTCTCTTTCGCGCTCGCGCTCTCTTTCACGCTCACGTTCGCGTTCTTTTTCACGCTCGCGCTCACGTTCACGATCTCTAAAACTCGGAGCCGGAGCGGTTGCTGCTTCGGGTTTAGGTCCACGAGCTGGCCCACCGGGACCTCCGCC
>CAJYHH010001009.1 GCA_913773825.1 Candidatus Sericytochromatia bacterium
GTCCGATTGAAAACGCGCCTGAAACCCGCACCCAGAGCCTGCACAACCCCAGCGCCAAAGATCATGCCGATGATCACTTTGATAACTGGCGCGAAGATCTGCACCACGAGACCGCCTCACAGGCCGAATGGTCAAGCACTGAAAGCCTTCCCAACACCCACAATCAGCTCAGCCAGACGCTTGAAGAGAGTCTGCCCTCAGTCCCGGACAATAGCGGCAGTGAGCCCGTTGAAGACAGCGAGAAATAGCTGGGTGCTGGTAAGGTCAGCCTAAAGGAAAAGCCTGAGAGATGAATCTCTCAGGCTTTGTGTATTGGGTTTCTGGGTACAAGCAAGCCGATACAGGCTACTCGCCCTTTTTTCTTAGCCCCTAAAATCCTGTTCAGCTTCGGGTTTGTTCTGCAGAATGCCTTCGAGTTTTTCCATCACGTCTGGCGTGAGCAGGGCAACAGCATCCAGGGCTTTCATATTCTGAACAACCTGTTCAGGTTTTGAAGCACCGGTAATAACCGTGCTGACGTTGGGATTTTTTAAACACCAGGCCAGCGCCATTTCCGCCATTGAAATGCCGAGTTCTTTGGCCACACCAGACATCTGGCGGACTTTTTCGACACGGTCACGACCACGCTCACTTTCGAGCATTTTGCGCAGCCATTCAAAGCCAGGGGTATCCATACGGCTACCAGCCGGGATGCCATCACTGTATTTACCAGTCAGCACACCACTGGCCAGCGGGCTCCAGATGGTGGTACCCAGACCGTGTTCGCGATACAGCGGTGCGTATTCTTTTTCAAAGCGCTCACGGTGGAACATATTGTATTCAGGTTGTTCCATCGTCGGCGCAATTAAGTGCTCACGGCGCGCAATCGCGTAAGCTTCCTGTAATTGCAGGGCTGACCACTCGCTGGTGCCCCAGTAAAACGCTTTGCCCTGGTTGATAATATGCGTCATGGCACGCACGGTTTCTTCAATTGGGGTATGAATATCCGGACGATGACAAAACAGCAGATCCACATAATCGAGCTGCATGCGCTCAAGCGACGCATCAATGCCCTCAAGCAGATGTTTACGGGACAAACCGCGATCGTTAGGCCCTTTGCCACCCCAGAAGAGTTTAGTTGAAATAACCAGATCAGAACGCTTCCAGCCGGCTTTTTTAAAGGCTTCACCCATGATGATCTCAGACTGACCATCTGCGTAGACTTCAGCATTGTCGAAAAAATTAACGCCAGCATCATAAGCCTGCTTCATACAATCCAGCGCAACATCAACGTTCATTTGATTGCCAAAGGTCACCCAAGAACCAAAAGACAGGGCTGAAACTTTTAGACCAGAACGGCCAAGATAACGATATTCCACGATTGTCCTCCACTCATTAAAAAATGATTGATTAAAGATTTGTGGGCATTGTAGTACAGCTACACATCCTCACCAAGGGCCCCTTAACTAAGGGTCATAAAAAACCCATAAAATCCCCTAAATGTTTTACAGATGAAATTAACCATTCTTTACTGTCCTCTTAAGCAAGAGATAATCATTTAACTGCGATAATAAGACATCGCCCTCCAGCAAGGAGCCTGCATGTTGCCAAGCGCCGCAGCCGCCACCCATTTCCTCTGCCAACCCATTCGCCCCCTGACCTCCCGCACCTCTTTTTTGGCGCCACAGGGCTTATTAGGCCGTCCTTCCTGGACTCAGAGCACCCATGATCCCAATTTGCTCGAGCAGGCAGAAGTCAGCAGCGGCCCTGCCAGCGATACCCTGACTTATCTTTGGAAATTACTCGAGCGCAGTGAAACCGCCTCTCGCCGTGTGGCCCTGATCCTGCAGATTGGCCGTACCCCAGGCTCAATCAGTCTGCTTGAACATTTAAGCCATCAGCGCCTGGGTGAAGAAGAAACCTTAGCCCTGATCGAAGCGCTCTCGCGCCATCCTGACCCTCATCAACTGCCTGTGCTGCAAAGCATGTATAAGCGTTATTGGTCCCAAGCTCGTTACCAGCAGGAGATTATTCTGGCAGCAGGCCGCACCCAGTCAGAAGCCAGCTTATTGTTTTTGCGCGAGATTTACAGCAGTGCCTGGCATCAGCATGAATACCGCCAAAGCGTGATTCGGGCATTGGGCTTTCACGGCCGGGCCGAAGCAGTCGCCATGTTAGTTGAAATATCAGATAAATACCCCAGTGATTTCAAAATTCAGCGCGCGATTATCCGGGCCCTGGGCTACAGCCATTGTGCGTCTTCAGCCCGGATGTTAAATCAACTGCTTGAGCGTTACCCCCAGCTCGAAATGCGCCAGTTAACCTATCGCGCCCTGGCCGCCACAGCTTCTGACACCGCTGTTGAAATTCTGCGAAACTGCCTCAAACTCGCCAAAGAAAAAGACGAGCGTGATGTTCTGCAGTCAGCCCTCAAACGCGCTTACCGCGAAGACTAGAGCTTTACACAGCCTCTGACCTTTTACATTCCAACTGTTTTTACAAAACTCAATATTTTGTCATCTTTTTGGACGACATACATTTCAAATGGGTTTTGATATACTCCTGAAAATTCAGTCTTTTACAGATTGGGATTAACAAAACAGGCTTTAAGGGAATTGTCATGCTAAAGCAACACGTATTCAACCCAATCATCATGACCAGCTTAAGTATTTTGCTCAGTTGCCAGAGCGTTCAACAATCACCAAACAAGCTTGTCCCAACCCCGACTATGCTGCAGCAAAGTCCATCCCCTTCTCCCCAGCTGATTAAAACCCTGAGTGACGATAACGCTTTTCCAGTAACCAAACCGCCTAGTCCAGGAGAGTTAAAAGAGCTTCTCGACAGCGGTTTGGTGGCCAAATACAATGAAATGGGCTTTAAACTCTTTAAATCGATTTTTGCTAAAGAAGGCTTAAAGCAAAATATTATGATCTCACCACTGAGTATCATGCTTGCCTTGGGAATGGTTTACAATGGCGCCAGTGGCGAAACAAAAGCTGAAATGGCTCGCGTTTTTGCAGTTGAAGACATCGACATCGAAGAGTTCAACCGTTTGAGTAATCTGCTCTGGCGAAGTCTGGTTCAAAATCAGGATGATGTGAAAGTCAAGATCGCCAACTCACTTTGGCTTGATCTTAATGGAACTCTAAAGTCCAGCTTTGTTGAAGTTAACCGCAACACCTATCAGGCTCAACTCAGCCAACTCGATTTTTATAAACAGCCTGAATTAGCAGCAAAGGCTATTAATGACTGGGCTGAAAAGCGAACTAATGGTTTGATTAAAAAATTGTTAACAAAACAAGATGTTCAAGAGGCGCTTTTGGTGCTGGTCAACACAGTCTATTTTAAAACCAATTGGAGTAAAGTTTTCGATACCCAAAACACTCAAGCAGCTTCTTTTGAATTGTTGAACGGGACGGTGATTCATCACCCAATGATGCCACAAACAAATCAATTTTCTTATCTTAAAAAGGCAAATGGTACAGAGGTTTTAACTAAGGAATATGAAACTCATTTAACATCCGAAGAGGAACGTCTCATCAATCCCGATCGCTCTTGGGAAATTAGATATGCAATGACGTGGATTCTGCCGCAAACAGGCAACCAAATCACGCAGGAAGTAAATGGTCTTAATCAGGAAGCTTGGCAAAATTTAAAAGATAGGCTTGAAAAAAGTGTTCAATATGGAAAAATACTCATTCCTAAATTTCAAGCCAGTTATAAAGGAAATTTGACTGGTTATCTCTCTGAACTGGGTATGGAAAAGTTATTTGATCCAGAAAAAGCAACCTTGAATAACATGACCAGTGGTAGAGCCTTTGTATCTACAGTTATTCATGAGACCAAAATTGATCTAAATGAAAAAGGTACTGAAGCAGCAGCTGCAACCGCGGTGGTTATTCACCTTCCGTCGGCTCCTACAGTCACGTTTGAATTTAAAGCTGACCATCCTTTTATCTATCTGATTCATGACGCCAAAACCGGAGCTATTTTATTTATTGGCAGCCTGATCAATCCTGCAGCCTCTGAAACGAATGGGAATTAGAGCGTTAAGAATTCTCTGTGAGCCTGATATTGCTAAACGAGCTGCCCAGACGGTTTTTAAGTGAGCTCAGACTGATCATTGGCTCTGCTCCAGCTTCAGTCTCAGCTTTGACTTCAATTACGCAGTCCCAGTAGTCAATAAAAGCTTCAAGCTCAGCGCAGGTGCGCCAGTTCTGCTCAGACTCTGGAATCGTTTCGGTATAAATCAAATCAGGATACTGCTGGGCATAACAGAGCTCACCAAAGACCCAAATCGGGCAAGCTGCACTTTCAGACAAAGCTTTAACTCGACGGGCCAATCCACCCCAGGGATCGTGAAGCTGGCGGCGCTGCAAAACATGCTCCCAGCCTGGTTCACAGGGAATTAAATCAGCCGGTTTTTCAATTAAAATCATTATCGGCTGAACCGCTTCGATCAAGACTTTTAACTCAGCTTCAAAGTCTTCCCAATAACGTGGATTTTCAACTTGTAACAACCTGTCAGCCAGACCTACACTGCCAGGAACTGTAGCTTCAAGCCATTCCAGACTATTCATTCGCGAACGGGCAGTCAGCAATAAAACAGGTTTTTGATAATCCTGAATCAGACCAGCCGCAATTTTTAAAGCCAGTTGCCATTCCTGGTGCTGGGCTGTGCCTGAAACTGTCGCAATCACTTCTTTGCGTGTAAATCCCAGGTCATCGCTGATACAGGCATTTAAAGCCGGTAAGGCCGTCAGCAGGTATGCATCCTCGCGAAACATACTGCTGCTGAATTTATTCAGTCCCATTTTTCAGCTGATTTCTCTCAAGACTCTCAGTATTTAGTTAATTTGCCCCATAAACTGATCATTATCTTGATAAATTGAATCAGCAAAAGGACTCATTAATCGATCGATAGAGATATTTTAACATAAGAATCGCAAATTCAGTCATCATCTCAAAAACAGACAAGCCCAGACTGACAAACTTAAAAGGAGTTTGTCAGTCTGGGTCTTAAATCAGTCTAAAATCAGCTTGTGCTAAAACAAAAAAGACTTATCTGGACTGAGGCTGATTAAAGGTCGAAGCTTCTTTCAGCGCTTTGAGGCTGGAGTCCATAGACATAGCAGAAGATTTAACCGCAGCCAGATCAGACTGCATGGCCTGCTGAGTTTTCATCATGTTCGCCATGGCGCTGGCAATCACTTTTAAACCGGGGTCAGAAGCCTGAGTCGGTGTCGCAGCGTTAAGAGGCTGCAGCAAGGCAACGGTACCGGTCATAACAGCCCCCATCATCAGGCCCGTCCAGAATTTACGATCTTTGAGAGTGGATTTTGCAGAGTTGAACATATAGCAACCTTCCTTAAATAATCTGAGCGCTCAGTCAATGCTGCGGCCAAAATCAGCGAAGCGCAGCGTGTTTGCCTCTATCTTATACTTGGCCAGAACCTCGCGCAAGTTTTGCGTTGTGGTA
>CAJYHH010001010.1 GCA_913773825.1 Candidatus Sericytochromatia bacterium
TCTTTCCCTACACGACGCTCTTCCGATCTACCATTTCAGCCACAGCAGCCTTAACGTCTTCGCTGCTGGTGATATCCAGTACGCGGGCTTTGACGTTGTCACCGCCGAGTTCACCAGCAAGCTGGTGCAGGGCAGCTTCATCACGGTCCACCAGAAAAACCCGGGCTCCTTCGTTAACGAAGACCCGGGCGCAGGTGGCACCGATTCCTCGAGCTGCGCCCGTCAGAAGAATGCGTTTGTCCTGCAGTCTTTTCATGAATATTTACGCTTTCTTACCAGCGGCCATCATGCGTTCAACCATGTCAAAGCCGCTTTCAACCATTTTAATCTGAGCGTCCCAGATGTTGGATTCGCCGGGCAGGGTCACGTTCATGACTTTGCTCATCCCCTGCCAGTATTCGCGCTGAATGCGCTCCATCTGACGGAAGTACTCAAGCGAAGCTTCCTGAACTTTTTTGGTGGATTCAACCATCAGGTTCATGGCCTGGTTGGGCATTTCCATTGCGCGCTTAACCGCTTCTTCGTCCATCATGATGTTTTTGAATTCGTTGGTTTTGTTGCTTTCCATTGTGTCGTTCCTTTCAGGTTTCGGGCTCTTTTGCCCTTTCGATGTATTTACTATATCTTCAGGTGCTTACAGGAATCTTACAGGCCAGATACACGGGGAGTGTAAGTCGGGTTATGGGGAGTGGGGGGAGATGGTAAGCCAATAAAGACAGAGACTTCAGGCAGATTAATCAGAACAGAAACTGACTTAATGAAAGCTGACTTACAGGAAATTCACTGTGCAGTTCAAAATTGGAGGCAGCTTACAAATAATCAGCTGTCAGAATAAACTCATCAGCGGATTCTGAGATTCAAGAAGTTACGAAGTTACAAGGAGTAACACGATGTCAATGCTACGCCTGAGCGCGCTAATTGCGGCCCTGAGCCTTTCACTAACGGCCTGTAGCCAGACAGGCCTGCTGCCCACTGGCACAACAATCCCTGCCCAGACTTACAATTATCCAGGGGCTCCCTCAAGTTCAGGTGTGGTAATGTCTCGCCCCCCGGCTGCTGCTCAATCTGTCACCGCTTCAGTACCAGGCCTGAGTGTACCGGCTGACGCCTTAGCCGTTTTAAGCCTGAGTGACGAACAGCTTGGTCACTTACAGACTCTTTCACAAACCCTCAATCAAGCCACCAGAACTTACAGAGAGACGCTGAATCGCCATCTGGCCGCAGGCAGCAGCCTTGAGCAGACCCTGCAGCAGACTTTTAGCGCAGCTGAGTTTAACAGTTTGGATTTAGCGCCGCTGGTCAGCCAGATGTTTAGCGAAGCCGACCCCCAATATCTGACCGCCCAGACTGATTATCTCTTAAGCGCTTATGCCAGTCTGAGTGACGAGCAGCGTAACTGGATGATTGACATTCAGCAGTCTTTAGCCTCCCAGCGCGAAAGCCAGGCCTATCTGGCTGAAACCTTTGGCGCCAGCGAAGCACCTCCCGTCAGCTCATCTGAAATTGCGGCCCAGAATCTCTTGGTTGAACAGATGCTGAGCGAACTTAATCAAAGCAACGTGGATCGCCCCCAGGTTGAAAGCCTGCTGAGCCAGATTTTATACGGCTCAGCCCGTGAACAGCGAATGTTGACTTACTTACAGGAACTGCATACCTTACTCACACCGACTCAGCGTACAGACTGGCTCAATCTGCTCAAAGAAGAGCCCGATCGCCTGCAGCGCAGTCTGGGAACTGAATTGGGCCTCAACTTTGGCTCGGCTCGCCCGGCTCCACTTAACTAAGTCGCATTACTCACTCACGTTTAAACTCCCGTTTTTGACTAAATCTCCAAAAGTTCGCAAGGCTACTCTGAACCGCAATGGCCCAGCTGCTCAAGCTGGGCTTTTTCATATTTGACTCATTCATACAGACGGCTTAGACTGGCACAGTCAGTTAGGGGCATCATGTCATTCACATCCCGTTACAACCCTTAAAGGAGTTCTCATCATGAATTTACTTTTAAACAGTTTGTTCAGCAGTCTGCTGATTGCAACAGCTCCAGCCAATCAAAAACCTTCTTTTGATTGTGCAAAAGCTCAGTCTTCAGCTGAAAAAATGGTTTGTCAAAATGCCGAACTTGCAGCGCTTGATCGGGAGGTTGCACGTCTCTACCATCTTGCATTAACAGGCCCTCATATCAATCCTGAGCGCAAAAAAGAACTGACCGCTATGCAAATCGGCTGGATCAAAGGTCGCGATGATTGCTGGAAAGCAAGCAATAAAAAGCAATGTATCATCGACCATTACGTGATTCGCGCTCATGAATTACGCCAAGCTTATTTTGATGCCCGCAGCCAAGATAACAAAGGCATCACTGTCGGTCCCTTTGCTCTGAAGTGCAAAGGCATTAACGCCGAGATTTCCCTGAGCTATATCAACAGTCATCCTGGCTACGCTTATCTGACCTGGCTTAACGAACATTCACTGGTACTCAAACAGGCTCCTTCTGGCTCAGGCGCCAGATATTCAGCCAAGCTGGATGACGGCCAGTATGAATTCTGGACCAAAGGCAATCAAGCATCTTTGACAACACCCGGCAAATCCGCTGTGTCCTGCAAACTTGAGCCAACTGGCTAAAATAGCTCACTCACAGCAGATTAATCCAGACAGTCTAATCTGCTGTGAGTGAGGATCATGCAGTTTTACGCAAATAGCGATCAATCAGATAACCAATGATACCGCCGACTAAAATCGGGACTAAGGCATAAATCGGAAAAAACACCAACGCAATCGGTGACTGAGCATCAGCACTTAGATCCAGCATGTAATGACCCAGAGCCAGCAGACCAAACCCAGGCAGAGTGGGCGCTAACAGAGACACGGGCCGTTGGTATAAAAAGCTGATTCCCAGCACGCTTAACCAAGCAATTGCATTAAAGCCGCTGAGCAGCACAAAACCACCCCAACCGCCGTCTAAATAGGGCCAGAGCCAGTTCAGTCCACCAGGTAAACGAGCCAGATAGGGCAGTAAAAATCCAATTATCACCACCAGCAGACGAGCCTGAGTCATGCTGATCCCTTTGTTTTCCTGGCTCATGTCAATTACCTGCTGCTTTTGATGCCTCTAGTATAGCGGTCAGGCCAAACAGATAAAAAAAAGCCTGGCTTTGTACAACATAAATGACTTGTACAAAGGCCAGACCAGATGCCTGTCGGGGATGAAAAGGGAACAACTTAGCTCGGGTTCACTGAGCTTATTTGCCGTTTTTACTCAGGAACTCCTTGGCGGCGGTATGACGGCCTTCGAGATGGGTATTGAGTTCAGCCAGCGAATTTTCAAAGGCTGCAGCACTCGACAGCAGAGTGGCTTCCGGCTGTTCGCCTTCTGTGCCGACCACATACTGGCGAATCAGCGACTGAGCCGCCTGGTAACGATTTTTAGTAGCGGCAACAGCAAAAGCGTTGTTTAGGGCTTTTTCGACATAGTCGACATATTTGGCGTGATAAACCGGATCGTCAATGATATAGCGGATCAGCGGCCAGTTATTGCCGACTTCAGCAGCCGTTAAATCCAGAGACATCGCGCCGCCGCCTGGCCCACCGCCGCCAGGGCGCTGACCGGTTGGACGAGTGTTTGCTGCCGTGCTGGCCGTTGGGCTCGGTGAGGCTGTAACTTGCTGCACAGCCATGGCTGGGGTTGTTGTTGTTGTTGTTGTTGTTGTTGTTGTTGTTGTAGGTGTCAGCGCAGCTGGCGGCATACCGCCAAAGCCCCCTCCACCGCCCATGCTGCCACCCAGCGCCATGTTGTTATCCCAGGGGATCCAGTGGACTAATTTATCAGTCGGATTGGTGTAAAGATAGTAGTTATGCGCCATCCGGCCATAGGTGTCCCAGTTTTGAATCAGGGTATTCACCGCCAGATAATTAAGATAGCCATCCATATCGAGCACCCGCTCAAGGCCAGCGCGCCACTTGGCCGGATCGCTGCGATCGGCGTGTAAAGCACTAAAGACCGCTTTAATATCGCTCCAGTCTGAACTGGTCTCGTTGGTTTTTTTCGGAAAAGACTTTTCGTCAAAAGTCCCAAACTGAGCGCCGGTACCACTGGGCTTGTAGAGATTGCCTTCAGGGTTGTTAAACTGCTGAGCCAGCATCGGTTTATCAGGGGCTTCGACCATGGTATACAGGCCAAAATATTTAGAGCCTTCACCGTAGTCGATGTAAATCCGGTAAAAGGCTGTCTGAGCAGCAGGTACACCAGCTGCTCGGAAAATATCGGCCACTACTTTTTCACGAATCAGCGAGTTATCTGTAAAGCCACTTGAAAGCGTCAAGCGCTTAAAGCCGTAAAAGCGCTGATTTTTGATTTCGGGATGTTCGTTTTCCATTTCGTCAAAGTCAAAGCGGAAGGGCATTTTAAGGGTTCGGCCCCACGAAGAACGCAGAGATGAATTGCCTTTATAGCGGATGCCCACTTTTTCCCAGGTTTTACCATCAAACTTAATCGTCGCCGGGCGATAAATCGGGTCTTCTTCAGAAAACTCAAGCCCTCCGCCCCCACCACCAGGGCCACCCATTCCGCTACCGCCCATACCCCCACCAGGAAAACCACCCTCTGGCGGAGCCGGGAAACCAGATGGGAAAGCACCCGGCGAGCCAGATGGCATTGGAAAGCCTGACGGGAAAGCGCCAGGAGCGGGTATTGGACGGCTGCCAGGTGTAAAGTTACCG
>CAJYHH010001011.1 GCA_913773825.1 Candidatus Sericytochromatia bacterium
TTTGCCGCAATACTAAATTTAACCGTTTGGTCGCTGGGATGCGGCTTATAAGTGCCTGCAGCCACCCACAGTTCGTCGTTGGCACCCGAAGCGTCGAGAGCTGTTTTTAAGCTGGTATAGGCATTGGCCCAGTTGGTGCCAGTGTTAGCGCCAGTTGAAGCTGCGCGAACATAGATCCGGCGGTAAACATTAAAGCTACCAGCAGAACTTACACTGTTGCCATTGGTTACGGTAATCACGCCGTCTGTAGCATCTACGGGTACAGTCGCCGTAATTTGGGTACTATTATTGACTGTAAAAGCTGCTGCCGCGCCGTTAAATGCCACACCTGTTGTGCCTGTAAAACCTGTTCCGGTAATCACAACCTGAGTTGTTGTTGCAGGGCCAAAGGCCGGGCTAAAGCCTGTTAGCGTCAGACTCGGCGAGGCGGTAATCGTCACAGCATGATTGCCCCCTTCTGTGAGAGTCAAAGTACTGGGGCTGGCGCTATAGCTATAGCTGACTGAGGGACTGCCAAAGGCACTGACCTTGACTTTTAAATGACTGCCCGGTGTTGCTTTAGATATTGCAAAACCAGCTCCGCCACTTCCGTTGCCCAGATTAGCCTTAACTGCTGAGGCCGCATCGGTAACCTGCACTTGTAATTTATCGCTGCTGACTAAACCATTAACTGTCAGATTGACGGTTGCACCGTTAGCTCGATAGTTAGAGGCCGTCAGGGAAGTTGGGTTGCTGGCGACTAAATCACTGGCGAGCTGGCTGGTTCTGACCAGCGTCGGATGCACTTGAGAATAAGTATAGTTAGGCGCTGTTCCAGACTGGCCGGTAATGCTGCCCATCAGGGTACTGAGCTGAGCCAGGTCAACTGTCCGGGCCCTGTTGGCGTTAAGGGCCAGTAGTTCTTTTAGGGTTTTGGCAACTGCCTCAGTTTGAAAGTTAATCAACATCGCAGCTGGATTACTCACACCCGTATGACGTAAAGCCACAGCAATATCCGCCTGAGGAATATCAGCCAGACTAGTATCCAGCACTTTGAGTTCGGCGATGAGCAGGGGATCGGGCACGATATTGTTAAAAGTCAGCGCGACTACGCCGTCAGCGGGGTAATTCACGCGCCCATTACCGTCAGCGCCGACAGGTGTATAGGTTTTACCATAAGAATCAGTTACGACCGCTAAAATTTTAGACGCTGTTGTTAAATCTAAAAGCTGAGTTTTAAAGCTGGCTTCAGCCTGGATTTTAGACAAGGGCGGCAATTGCAGAGACAAAGTCAGGGTATTGCCCTGCAGGCTGACAGAGCCAATCGGAGCGGGTTTATCCAGTGCCGGGTAAGAGGGACGCTCTTGCTGTTGAAAGTTTGAAGACTGATTATGGGTTTCCAATAAGGCAACCGTCTCAGTTTCTGGACGGGTAATGGTCTGGTTTTGAGGGGTTTGGCAGCCCGTACAGACAAGCAAAATAGATAAACAGCAGAGCAAAAAACGCATAGGTTCTCCAGCAAAAAGCAGACTTTTAGGGTTATCGCGAGTATAGCGAGCCCCTAAAAAGCCTTCAATGCTGTGCTAAAGGATTAAATTTTATTTGAATTAATCAGACAATTTAAAGACAATTTACCCAAGCTAAATCAGCGATTTAAAAACCAAATAATTGGCTTTACAGACAAATCATAAAAAAGCAGCCGTCAAACATAACAATCAGTTCTAAAACAGAACTTGATCAGACGCCAAACTTTTGCCTGAGCCAGTCCATCGCCGCCAGAATATCAGCTGGCAAAGGTGCTTTAAACTCTAGCCACTCACGGCTTTCTGGATGATAAAAGCCTAATTGGGCGGCATGGAGAGCCTGACGGGGAATTATCTCTAAAAGCTCGGGCAGCCAGAGATCCTGCTCAGCAAAACGATGGCCTTCACCGGCCACGCCACCATAAATAAAATCCCCAATAATCGGATGGCCCAGATGGCGTAAATGGGCGCGAATCTGATGGGTGCGCCCCGTAAACAGCTCAACGTCAAGCAGCGAAAAATGTTTAAAGCTTTGATTCTGCTTCCAGGCTGTGCGGGCAGTTTTGCCCATACTGCCTTCATAGGGATAAACGTCCATCACCATGCGGCTGCGACGGCTGATGCCCAGATTGGTCTCTAGCAGACCTTCAGGTTTATCCGGTACTCCCCAGACTAAAGCCTGATAGATTTTACGGGTTTTGCGCTCAGCAAACTGGCGACTCAGGCGCTGTTTGGCCTGCTGGGTTTTGCCAATTACAATCAGGCCCGATGTAAATTTATCTAAGCGATGAATCAGACCCGGTTTAATCTGGGCATTTTCGTCGCCTAACTGGGTGCGAAAATGATGCAGCAGCCCGTTTGCTAACGTGCCTGACCAATGGCGATAAGTTGGGTGTACAGCCAGGCCAGCGGGTTTATCGACGACAATTAGATACTCATCTTCATAGTGAATGCTCAAGTCCATCGGTTCAGCCTTCATCGCTTCAGGGGCCGGGCGCAAAATCGTCATCTCGAGCTTGTCGCCCTGAATCAGACCATAGCTGTTTTTGACTCGTTTGCCATTCACCGTCACGCGGCCTTCAGCAATCGCTTTTTGGACACGATTGCGCGTGGCGTATTTGACGTTCTGGGCTAAAAAGCTGTCGACGCGATAACGCTCAGAGTGGCGAGGAATTTCAAAAACTAAGGTCGCCAGCTCAAATTTGCGCGGGTCAACATAAGCGCCAGCTTGCCCGCTAGTGGGCTCAGCCCCCAGAACTGATTCTAAATCTTCGAGCTCAGCATCCAGTTCACCGTCAAGATCGCCATCGAGTTCTTCATCTTCGCCAACACCAGAAAAATTACCGGAAAAATCAGCTGAGTTCATGACTGTGACTTGCTGGCATCAGCAGCAGCTTCTTCTAGCTGTTTTTTGCGTTCACCCTGACGGACTTCATGGGTCCGGCGCAGTAATAAGGCCACAGCTGAACCTAAAAAAAACTGGTACAGCGCGTTTTCATATTGACCCTGAAGCAGACTCCAGAGAATCCCGCCTAGCGTCAGGATCATGATTAAGATTGCAAGAATATTGAGCATCAGTCTTCTCCCAGCGCATAATGAACAATCCACTGGACGCGTCGAAAAGGCCCAAAACTGAGGTTTAGCAATCCCATCCGCGGTTCACGTTCATCAAAATAAGTCCATTCCTGTAAAAGCTTGATCCGTTTATCCCAGTGTTCAGGTTCATGCTGATTAATCAGGCCGCCTGCATAGCCCACGCCGGAACTCAGGCCCGTGGTAACATTTAGCACTTTACGGCTGATTGCAGAGGTTTTAGTTGACCAGTCTGAGACCACTTCTGCAACAAACTCGCCTTTAACGGCTGCTAACATGCGAAACAGCTGACGAATCTGGGCTCTGGGTAAATACATCAGCAGGCCTTCAGCAACAAACAGGGTTGGGCGCTGGGGATCAAGCTGATGCAGCAGTGCGGGATCTAAAGCTGACATCGCGAGCTCAGTGACATTTGCTCGCGGCTTAAATAATTGTTGACGCAAAGCCATCACTTCAGGAAAATCAAGGTTGATCCAGTCCAGTTCAGGACAACCTAGACGCTCAAAGCGGCTATCAAGGCCGCAACCCAGCATGACTAACTGGCCATCAGCATGTTTTTGAATAAAGTCACGACAGACTTGATCAAAAAAGCGCGTGCGCAGGCACATCATTGTCATCACCAGATCGGGCCATTTGCGTTTAGCAATCGCCTGATGAAAAGGGCTTGATGAGGCCGCCAATAAAGGCAGCAAACGCTGTCCGATAGCGTGTGCGGTTTCATCTTTGAGCAGCGGGTCTGGGTTCTGGTACTCCCAGGCGCGCCCAAATAAAGGAATTAACAGAGTCTCAGAGACACCGACCAGATTGTCGAGAGAAAGGGGTTCAGACATAACTGGCCGGCCTCTAACTTAATTACTCATTACTTCCTAGACAGCTGCGCGCAGAGCTTCGGCTTTGTCGGTCCGCTCCCAGGGCAGCTCCAGCTCAGGACGGCCAAAATGGCCAAAAGCGGCAGTCTGACGGTAAATCGGACGACGCAGATCCAGCGTATGGATAATGCCTGCCGGACGCAGTTCAAAATGCTCGCGCACCAGCGCTTCAAAGCGCTCATCGCTGAGTTTGCCGGTGCCAAAGGTCTCAACGTGAATCGAAACCGGCTGGGCCACCCCGATCGCATAGCTGAGCTGAACCTGACAGTGAGTGGCAAGACCCGCTGCAACAATGTTTTTAGCTACATAGCGAGCTGCATAGCTGGCAGAGCGGTCTA
>CAJYHH010001012.1 GCA_913773825.1 Candidatus Sericytochromatia bacterium
TCATGATGCCATTGGGGCCGCAGCTGACGCGGCTGTTTGAGATCAACCCGGCTCAATTTGGCTTGCTGGTCTCAGCTTATACTTTTAGTGCTGGCATCTTTGGCTTTTTGGGTTCATTTTTTATGGACCGCTTTGATCGTAAAAAGATTCTGCTGTTTTTATACGTTGGCTTTGTAATCGGAACGTTAGCCTGTGCTTTAGCTCCTGCTTATGAGTTTTTGCTGGCTGCGCGTATTTTTACCGGCGCTTTTGGCGGTGTTTTGGCAGCCGTGATTAACGCGGTAATTGGTGATGTGATCCCGATGGCGCGTAGAGGGGCGGCGATGGGCTTTGTAATGTCTGCTTTTTCTGCCGCCTCTGTACTTGGTGTGCCTTTTGGGCTTTATTTAGCCAGCTTATTTAGCTGGCATGCGCCCTTTTTGCTGCTGGTCGCGCTCGGACTCGTCGTCCTGCCGATGCTGACTCAGTTTGTACCTGCCATGAGCGGGCATTTACAGACTCAAAAAACCGAGTTTAAACCTTTAGACGTCTTGGCCCAGGCGGTTGTTAGCCCTGGTCAGCGTTATGCACTGGTTTTAACGGTTCTGATGATGTTTGGCCAGTTTTCGATTATTCCTTTTTTAAGCCCCTCAATGGTCGCCAATGTAGGCTTTACTGAACAACAGCTGACCTTTATTTATCTGTTTGGCGGGGGTACAACCTTGATTACAGGCCCCATGATTGGTCGTCTGGCTGATAAAGTTGGCAAGCTGCCCGTTCTGATTGCCTTTTTATTGCTGTCAGTGATTCCCCAGCTACTGATTACCCACCTGGGCCCCACGCCGATTGCTTTAGTGCTGCTGATTACCACCAGCTTCTTTGTGGTTTCAGGTGGCCGTATGATTCCAGCCATGGCGCTGATTACCGGTACGGTTGATCCCCGCCATCGCGGCAGCTTTATGGGGATTCAGTCGTCGGTGCAGCAGATTGCAGCGGGTTTGGCTTCGTTGATTGCCGCCCAGATTGTGTTTAAAGATGCAGCTGGGCATCTGATGCATTATGAAATTGTCGGCTATCTCAGCGTTGCGGCCTCGCTGCTGTGCATCTGGGCAGCTTTAAAGATGAATCAGTCAGCTGCACCGATTCAAGCTGAAGGCCAGTTACAGCCACAGAAGGCATAAGCTGGCTGGTCACTAAAACATCAAGAGATCAAGCCCTCGTTAATTTAGGCAATTAACGAGGGCTTGAATTTTTTTTGGGTCTAGCCGTATTGTTTAATTACATGCTGAGCGACACTCAACTAAAGTTCTATTTGTTATGAAATACTCCCCCGCCACGCTTGAGAGTTTTTTACAGCTTCATGAGTCGATTATCTGGACGATGATGGGGCATTTTGATTCCCATGACGTCATTCGCAATCGCCGTTCCAGGCGCAGGGGCTGTATGATTGCCACGCCGTGGAGACTGTTATTTGTGAGTATTAGCAAACACAGTATTCAGCTTGAAAGCATCTTATTTTCCCAAATAGATGATGTCGACATGCAGCGCAAAGGGATGTTTAGTTTGCTGACTTTTACAGCCAGCGGCAATCACTGCAAACTGCGCTGTTGGAGAAATCAGCCTGTGCGCGAAAATATGTACTGGCTACGTCAGCGCGTTTATCAGCTTCAGGCCCCTGTGCTTGCTCAGCAGTCGAAATAAGCTCAGCCAGAAAAGCTCCGCAGTTAGAGTGGCTTACTGATAGACTGAAGTCATGACGGAACCAACGCCTTTTCATACAGACATCTGGAAAAACATTCGCCGCATTGAGATTATGACCCGGCGTTTAGTTGACCAGGTGCTCAGTGGTCAATATGTTTCGGTGTTCAAAGGCATGGGCCTGGAATTTGAAGAAGTCCGGCCTTATCAGGAAGGGGATGACGAGCGCCATATCGACTGGAACGTCACCGCCCGCACCGGCCAGATTCACGTTAAGCGCTATGTCGAAGAACGTGAGCTCAGCCTGTTTTTGCTGGTGGATATCAGTCCGTCAGTTTTCTTTGGCTCACGACAGCGTTTAAAGCTCGATTTAGCAATTGAGTTTGCGGCGATTATGGCTTTTTCAGCTCTGCGCAACAATGACCGGGTCGGTTTGCTGTTATTTGACTCAGAAGTCCGCAAAGTGATTCCGCCACGTAAAGGCCGGGCTCATGCTCTACGCGTCATCCGTGAACTCCTCAGCGCGCTAACAACTGAACGCCCCCCCACGGGCCATACTGACTTACCCAAAGCCATTAACTATGTCAGCCAGATTTTACATCGCCGCGGCATTGTGTTTGTGATGTCAGACTTTTTAGATACAGGCAATCTGTTTGACTTAAAAGTCCTCAATCGCCGTCATGAAACCATTGCGGTCAGATTGCGCGACCCACTTGAACAGACCCTGCCTGACGCTGGCTGGGTGCGTTTACGGGACCCCGAAACAGGCAAACAAGAACTCTGGAACACCGGCAGCGCCAAAGTGCGCGAAACCTTTGCTCAAAAAGCTCAAGAACGCCAGACGGCCTTAACTGAACAATTCAGACGCATGAGCGTTGAGCAGATTCTGCTTGAAACCAACACCGAATCAGTCTGGAAATCGCTGGTCAGGTTTTATCAGCGCTAGCGGGCAGGTAGGTGGTAGATAGTAGGGAGTAGTGGGGGTTAAGACTAACGCTGCCACAGTCTAAAGCGATGAATAGAAACATGTTCCAGGCTCAGAATATAGGGTTTAGGAAATCAGGTCTTTTTCCTACCTACTCCCTACCACCTACTATCTACCGCTCCCACTAATTTCGGCTGGACTCAATCACCACATAGCCGTCCTGATGAACGACTTGTTTAATCTTGCCGAGGTCCATGCCGTTCATTTCGCCAAGGGCGACACCTTTGCCGTAGGGGGTGCCGGTTTTGATCAGCTTCTGGAGCTGACCACCGACAAAGCTGTCGGGAACGGGAATGAAACCAAAGGCGCGAGCTTTGTTGGCTTCGAACATCAGGCGACCGTCATCAGTGGGCTTAAAGGTCATGTGCATCGAGACATTGGCAAAGCCAAACAGTTTAGCTGAAACTTTAGCAAAACCAGGCTGCAGGTCGGTTTTAAGATTGCTGACTGCGTCAGTTGAGCCAATTTCGTCCTGAATCAGCTCCTGGAAGCGAGGCTCAGCAACACCCACCATACCCTGGTGAAGTTTAATCGCACGTTCTTTACCACCAGTGGCGTTGAGGTTCAGAGGTGAATCAGGAGTGCGGTCATAGATTGAGATCTGACCTTCTTTGAGGAAAAAGCCATCGATATAAGCGTGGCCACCGCCGCCTTTGACATAGGCGAGGTCGTTGTTATTGCGCTGATCAATCGCGCGCTGGGCGTCAGCGGCTGTATCACCGATTAAGAGCTGAAGCTGCCCGCTAGCGGTGGTGCGAATGCCGCGCACATTGGCGTGCATTTCAGGAGCGCCGTTCTGTTGGCCCACAACCTGACCAAGATTGACATAGACCGAATTGCCTTCGGTGTAATAGCCGTCGTTGGGGTTACGCAACTTGAGCAGTTTGTCGAGGTTCATTCCGAATGTTTTCATCAGGCCGTTGACGCCAATCCCCGCCACTTTGGCTTTGCCGAGGTCATAGCGAATCTGACCAGCTGTATCAACGTTGACCTGGCCTGTGACCTGAAAAGGCAGGTTCATGCCCAGCGCTTTGACTTTGCCTTCAACGCGGACTTGATTATTGGGGTCAAACACAACGCGCAGGTCTTTAACCGGGCTCTGTTTGCCTTTGGCCTCAGCGCCTTCGCGCAGCATTTTTTCAATCGTCAGGGTAGCATCAACGTCTGTCACGCCGACTTCAGCGGATTTTACATGCAGGTTAAAGTCAACGTTTTCAATATCAAGGGGATTGTTGGGGGTTTTGTCAATCAGGGCGCTTTCGATATAAGTTGAGCGCAGACCGAGGGTTTTGCCAAGAATCCGCAGATTCATGTCTTTTGCCTGTCCATAAACCACATTGCTGCCTTGAGCATAACCAGCGGGAACAAACTGGTCGATGCTGTATGCCGAGGCCTGAGCAGGCGCAGTCGGTGCAGCGTAAGTCGTCGGTGTCCCAGCAGGGCTGCTTGGGTAAACCGGACGGACGGCGGTGTTGGCGGCGATTTTCAAAACCATGTTCCTATTGGCATCAGTCTTGAGATCTTATAGCTTTGACTCGCCTTAAACTTGCTTTAAAACTCACATAAGTGTAGCTTTACTGTTAAATTCTCTTTGACACAACGCATAAACAGCTGTTCAATCAGCCAAGAAACAGTCCTGAGCAGACTCTCAAGCTGAGTGTTTACAAAAAACATTACAGCTTAAATGAAAAATTATGAGCACTCATGCCCAACTCAAAACCAGGATTTTATTTCGCATTTAAAACCCCAACTAACCCCTACTACCTACCCCTATCGCAGGCAGCTATGGCCACCGCCATGAAAAATCCGCGTCAGCCCTCCAAAGGCTTTGGTCTGATAGAGGTCATACCAACGCGCATCAAGGCTTGAGCCCTGAATGGCCAGACTATCGATCTGATTATCGGTTCCAAAGCTGCCAAGCAGTTGATAACTGGCGCAGTCGTTGACGGTATTATGGCGAAAATGCTCAAGCTGAGTCTGCCAGCGGCGGCCGACTTTTTCGATAATTAAAAGCTGGTGGTAATCTGGACAGCTACGCGCTGGCGAAAAAATATCCGCTTCAACTGCCACCATCACGCGGGTGCCGTTCATAAGCGTAAAAGGCTCAACCCGCCGCACCTTAAACTTAGCCAAAGCGCTAGCCGGGACGCGCTTGCGCTGAAAACCGGCTTTGCTCATCTGAGTCGCAATACTGCTAAATGTTGTGGCTGGCAAAGAGCCCACATAACGTCTGGGGCCAGGAAAGTCCTGTGAAAAAGCGAGCATCGGCCGCATGTTGCTTTTGTCTGTCCGGCCACGCCACAGGCCTGCTCCTGAGCAGCGTGCTGGGGTTGCCTCAAAGCTTTCCAGGTGAAAATAGGTGAAGTTTTCGCCGTTATAAAACAAGGGAAGCTCTCTGCTGCGGTCAATTAAGTCTTTACCCAATAATTCCTGGCGTTCACGATTGCTGGAAGGGGCAAAAAATTTACCCCCATCATAAATCGCAACCGGCCTGATCCCTTCAGGGGTCGAGACCAGTAAAGCCGGAACCGCAGCGGCAGCAGCACTAAAAGTCATTAAAGCAGCCAGCGATGTGGTCAATGAACAAGCCAGCTTGGCCAGCATCGGCTTAGACCGGTACTTCTGTCAGGTATTTATTAAGCCAGCTGACAATATCGGCAGTGGTCTCTTTGGCTTTGCGATCACCTAATAGTGAATGACCAGAATCTTTTATCACGATAAATTCTTTGTCAGGACCAGGCAGAGCATCAAAAACCCGCTTAGACTGGGCCACGGGAATCAACTTATCTTTTTCAGCAGCAATCAGCAGTAAGGGAGTATTGACTTTTTCAGCATAAAGCACATTATCCTGCTTTTCCATCAAATAGCCGTAGTTATGCACTGAAATAGTCGACTGTAAAATTTTATGGGTTGTGGCGCGTTTAATCGCTTCAGGACTTTCATAAATATCAACTGGGCCAACGCGATAGGGCACATACATATGCCGACCGGTAAAGCGCAGCATCGGGCGAGCCATCAGATTAAGCGTGCTGTAAGTCCCCATTTCAATCGGTTTAACGCTTAAGCGCAGTTGATGAGGAGGTGCCAGCAAAATGCCGCAACGGACAAATTTAGCTGCTGCCGTACCCAAAAAGCGCAGCACGGCGGCAGAACCCAGGCTATGACCAATTAAAGCAGTTTGGTCGACATCGACTTCGGGGCGATCCACCAGAGTCTGATAAGCCCTCAAAGTGTCATCTAAATGTCCGTTTTCTGAGACATAGCCACGATGCCCGGTGCTTTCACCGTGACCGCTAAAGTCAAAGGTCAAAACGGCATAACCTTCACGGCAGAGGTTATGCGGCAAAGCCATAAATTCTTCTTTGCAAGAGGCAAAGCCATGGCAGAGCAACACACCGGGATGTGGCCCGTGTTCATTGGGAACATAGAGTTTGGCGGCCAGCGTGGTGCGTCCGGGAATTTTAATGTCTTCTACGTGCATGGATGCTGCCTCCCCTAATCATGACGTGGTCGTTAAAGTCGTCATCAAGCCAGTCTGATTGTAACTGGTCTGGTTTTGCCCGTTCAGAATACCAGATTGCGGCAAAAGGGGCTATGGCGTTGCGACAAAGCTGGCCACTTGATTGTGATACCGGCATCGGCCTTAACGCATTGCGACATAAGCGATTACATAAAATGAAGGCCAAGCGGGCTATAATGCTAGTTCTCAGTCTCCAACACCCAAACAACATAAAAATCTCAAACCCCATCATTTCACAAAATCAGGTAATCAAGCATGCACCACACGCTTAAAACTTCTCTGCTTTCCATTTTGGCGATGAGTCTGTTAACCTTACCCGCTCAGGCTCAGAGCT
>CAJYHH010001013.1 GCA_913773825.1 Candidatus Sericytochromatia bacterium
CTATGTTGAACCCAAACCCGTTGCAGGCGAAAATCTCGCCACACAGGCTCGTTTAGGTACCCCCTTAAAAGTACTAGAATACAGTGCGGACAAAAAAATGGCGCGCGTCCGTGTCGAAGATGACGGCTATATAGCCTGGATTCAACGCGCCCAAATCATCGAAGGAAACCAAAGCTGGTATCAAGACTGGCTAAATAAACGCCTGGTTCTGTTAATGAATCCTGTCACTCAACCGGTCAGTCTGCCTGTTGGTACCCGTCTTAAACTGGTTTCAAATGCAGGTAACCTGCTTCAGGCCAGCTTACCTGATGGCCGTGCTGTAAGTTTAAACAGAAACGATGTTGTCTTAAACACGCCCGGTCAATTACCCTCTGTTGAGGATGTCATTAAAACTTCACGTAATTATTTACCCAAAGCGCCCCAGGGTGGCGGAGCTTATCTTTGGGGTGGAACCTACGGCACGCGCCTGGATTGCTCTGGCTTTATCCAGACTATTTGGCGCCTCAATGGTGTTTATCTGCCTCGTGACGCTGACCAACAGCAGGGCTTTACTCAAGACGTAGCTCCAACGCTGGCACAGATCAACGAATTAAAGCCTGGTGATCTGGTGTTTTTCACCAATAGCAAACGCGATCACGCCACTCATGTTGGCATGTATATTGGCAATGATCAGTTTATTCACTCTTCACCTAAAGGCCCGTATACTGGAGTCAAGATCAGCACCCTTAAGGGCGGCGGAGAATACGATAAAATGTTGCAGGGCATTTATTTCGGAGGTGGGCGCGTAACCCGCTCTCTGTAGCGCGTTCGGCCAGCTATGAGCCAAACCGATTCTCTTGAAGATCATTTGATCGTGCCTGAACTTGATATTCAACGCCTGCAATCTGTTGCACAGCAGCTTGGAATATCGTTTGAGGTCTTGAACACGGCCTTACGTCAACTAGAAAAATCAGGGCCAGCATCTGCAGTGGTCTGCCTTCAATTGCTTCAGGCTCTAAGTCTGGAGACAATGAGCTGGAAAGCAGGCCCACAAGCGCAATTGCTCAAGCTGATTTTTGCCAGTAACCAAGGCGCCGAGTCGCCAGAAACCCAGAGTTTGCGTTACGCGGTGACCCAGCTCTACCCAGAACTTTTCGGATTGGAAAGCAGCATAGACTCATGATTGAAGCGGTTCCCGGGTCTGCTCAGACCCTGGCAGCGCACCAGCAGGTGCCAGAAATTTCACTTGTCGCCCCGATGTATAACGAAAGTGAAGGACTAGAACAGTTCTTCAAAACCGTCACGCCGATTTTAGACCAGATCTCACCCGCCTGGGAAATTGTCTGCGTCAATGATGGCAGCCGGGATGACACCCTGTTAAAACTAATTGACTACCATCAGCGCGATTCCCGTATTCGGATTTTAAATTTTTCGCGTAACTTTGGCAAAGAAGCCGGAACCACCGCCGGAATTGACTTTTCGCGCGGTAAAGCCGTGATTCCGATTGATGCTGATCTTCAGGATCCGCCTGAGCTGATTTTAGAAATGGTCGCGAAATGGCGCGAAGGCTATAAAGTTGTTTTAGCCACACGTAAAGAGCGCAAAGAAGACACGTGGTTTAAGCGCCAGTCAGCGCTGATGTTTTATCGAATTATTTCTGCCATGAGCGAAATCGATATCCCGAAAAACACAGGCGACTACCGCCTGATGGATCGCCAGGTTGTGAATACCCTTAAACAACTGCCAGAAAAAACCCGCTTTATGAAGGGGATTTTTGCCTGGTTGGGTTTTCCCACCACAACGATTTATTTTGACCGGCCTCAGCGCTTTGCTGGCCAGACAAGTTGGAACTACTGGAAGCTCTGGCGCTTTGCTTTAGACGGTATTTTTGCTTTTACCACCCTGCCGCTTCAGATCTGGACTTATCTTGGCGCCATGATCTCACTGTTTAGCTTTATCTATGCTTCAGTCTTAATTGTTCAGACCCTGCTACATGGCGTAGAAGTGCCCGGCTATGCTTCAAGCATGGTGACGATGCTTTTTTTAGGGGGTGTTCAGTTAATTTCACTGGGCGTAATTGGCGAATATGTTGGCCGAATCTATAAAGAAGTCAAAGGTCGTCCGATCTATATCGTTCAGGATACCTGGGGCTTTCAGGATCTTACCGATCGGGACTAATGCTGATTATTTAATCAGTCTTTTAAAAACGGTTAAAAATTATTTATCTAGTTTTTATCGGTTTACTAACAAGTCTTAAGCTGAAGTTAACTATAATTCTAATGGACGGTCCTGCCGTCTTAACACATCACTAACAGAAGTTGGGTATACATGATCTCACGCAGCCGGTTAATGGCCCTGAGCCTCCTGTCCCTGTTGAGCGCCTGTCAGGCGGCTCCCTTGAACTCGCTTCCCGCTAACAACACTCGCATGATGGCGGCATCACAGCAGATGAATCAGCGCAACGACTGGTTCAGCCAGTTGTCGCCTGCTCTGCAAAATCACTACGCAGAAGCCCGTGGTCTAACTGGTCAGGCTCTTTTTGATGCTCTGAGCTCCATTTCTTCTCGTGGTCATCGTGCCCTGAGCTACGGTGAAGCCCGTAACTTCATGTACAGCACAGCCGACAACTTTAAAGTTCAGAATCGTTCTGGCGTGGTTGACGTCTACTCAGATCTGTTCATCCCCGGCAGCACTGGTGATGGCAATCAGTATCGCGAGCAAGGTGACCAGAACAAAGACGGCACCCCGGGTGATTTCATTAACTGTGAACACACCTGGCCCCAGTCTTTTTTCGGCAAAGCCACTCCGATGGTTTCAGATATGCATCATCTCTTCCCCACTCTGAGCAAGCCTAACGGCATGCGCGGACATCACCCCTTCGGCATGTCTAACGAAGGCAAAGTGACTTATTCAACTTCCAGCGGCTCTAAGCTTGTTATTCGCAGCAATCGCGTAATGGCTAGCACGGTTCCTGCGGATCCGGAAGAAGGCGTTAATCAGTTCTCTAATCAGGACGCCGTATTTGAACCCGGCAATGCCCAAAAGGGTAACACCGCTCGTGCGATGTTCTACTTCTGGATGCGTTATCGTGGTCAGAACGTACGCGGCGGTGATTTTAACCAGAAAAACTTCTGGAGCAGCCGTGTCTCGATGTTCCGTCAGTGGTCTGATCAGATCGATCCGATCGACGAACGTGAGCGCAGCCGCCATGAACTGGTCGCTCAGCGCCAG
>CAJYHH010001014.1 GCA_913773825.1 Candidatus Sericytochromatia bacterium
TTCAAGTCCTCACAGGCCTGAACCAGAAGGGCTGTCAAGCAAGATATCAAGGTGGTAGCTTCCTTTTGGCGGCTGCCGCCTTTTTTCACGTAAACTTTTAAAACGTCAAAAAACTGGCCAACACTGCAAACATTACGGAAAGGGTCAACAGATGAGCGAAGATCTAATGGATCAGGCGACAGAAGTTCAGCTTGAAGCTGAAGAAAAAATGGAGAAGTCTCTCCAAAGTACCAAAAACGAGTTCCAGTCCATTCGTACTGGCCGCGCTAACCCCGCCCTGCTTCAGCGTATTCATGTCGAGTATTATGGCGCAGCTACCCCTCTGCAACAGCTGGCAACGGTTTCTGTACCGGAGCCTCGCATGCTGATGATCCAGCCCTTTGATCGCAGCGCCCTGATTGAAATTGATCGCGCGATTCAAAAGTCTGATCTGGGCATCACACCACATAATGACGGTAAGGTTCTGCGTCTGAATATTCCGCCGCTGACCGAAGAGCGTCGTCGTGACTACGTCAAGTTAGCTAAAAAGATTGCTGAAGAAGGCAAAGTTGCCATTCGCAACATCCGCCGTGATGCCAACGACAGCATTAAAAAGCTTGAAAAAGACGGATTGCCTAAAGACAGCATTAAAGACTTCCAGGACGAACTTCAGACTCTGACTGACACTTATATCGACAAACTCGATAAAGCCACAGCAGAAAAAGAAGTCGAAATCATGGAGCGCTAAGCTTTAAAGGTAATGCTACTTTGAGCGACGTCAAAAAAGCCCCGAAAACCTCGCTGGTAACAAAGATTGCCAGCGGGACAGTCATCGGGGCCTCGATTATTCTTTCGATTCTCTTTGCCAAACTGATCTGGTTGATTATGGTCTGCTTTTTGTCTGTTACCGGCACTTGGGAACTGGCCAAAATGCTTCAATCCAAAGGCATCCGGGTCAGTTTTTCATTGCCTGCCATCCTCAATCTGATGCTGCTGGGCGGCATTTATTGGCTGGTTGACGCTGATATTTCGCGAATTGTCTTTGACTGGAATATTGGCTATGCTCAGGTATTAGCTTGGGAAAACATGTTTATGATTTTCTCAGCGCTGGTTTTGATTACACGCGTTTTGTTTTTAAAACCCCGCGCAACCGTGATCGAACTGATGGCGCCTTTGTTTCAGCTGGCTTATCTGGGCTGGTTTCCGAGCTTTTTTATTTTGCTACGCTCGATTCCCAACGGTGAATATTTTCTCGTCTGGGCCCTGACAACCGTGGCTTTTTCAGATATTGGCGGCTTCTTTGCAGGTAAGTATCTCGGTAAACACCCTTACTTTCAGCATCTAAGCCCCAACAAGACCCTCGAAGGCTCAATTGGCGGTATTATCAGT
>CAJYHH010001015.1 GCA_913773825.1 Candidatus Sericytochromatia bacterium
GTCATTACATCAACAGTTACAAGAAGCTGGCGTTGACGCCAGTTATTTACAAGAAATCCGCAACGCTACTCCTGAACAGCTTAAAAAGCTGTTTAATCCGCCAGCGGGCACACCTCTCCAGCGTGTGACGGGCCTCAGTCAGGTTCAGCAGCGCCTGCAGGAAGCCCTTGATGCGGGCCTTATTCCCAATAAAGCTCAAAATCAGCTCAGTGCCATGGGTGTAGACGCAAATCTGACAACCAGGCTCGCTGATGGAAAAATATCGGGTGAACTCAATCTACACGCTGATTTGCTTTCAGCCCGCCTGAGTGAGCAGCGTAAAGATGTTTCAGCCACAGGTGTAACCGGTACGGCGAGCGGAGCCCTGACGCTGACGCCAAAAGACGTTGAAGATGTTAAAGCCCAGCTGAACACCTATAAAACCTGGCTGGGAGACCAGCTTAAAACATTAGGTTTAAGCCAGGAGCAGTTTAATCAGGTTTTACAACTCACTTCCGGTGACAGTCTAAAATCGCTCTTGAGTTCTGCTACCCCCCAAAAAGTCAGTGAACTAGCGACAAAACTGGGCATTAGCGAAGACCAGACTCGCCAGTTATCTGAGTTTTTAAATACCCCCTCGCTACAAAAAAGTGTCGATGATTTATTCAGGCTAACTGAAGCACTCGGAGATAATACTCGCCTACAGGGTGGCGCAAGCTTTAATCTCGGTTATTTGGGCTGGACCCAGACCGATCAGTCTTCGCTGCTGGAATTACGCAATTTCTCTGCAGCGGCCCGCGCCAGCTCAACCACGGCTGATGGTCAACAAGTTGAAGCCCAGGTCACAACCAGCGCTGAAAGCGTCACCGGTGAAATCGGCGCTGATGGTAAACCTCGAGTTGAAACCTCAGCTGTTGATACGCGCGTGAGCACCAGTGGGAATGTTTATACTCATCCTAGCCGCCCTGCACCCAGCGCAGAACAACTGCGCAAAGATTTAGCCAATAACGAAATTACCCGTTTTTATAACAGCACAGTTGGCTTAGCCCGTGATCTGGAGCAGCGCACGGGAGTTCCAGCTTCTGTCCTGATGGCCAGTGTGGTGACTGATTATCGTCAG
>CAJYHH010001016.1 GCA_913773825.1 Candidatus Sericytochromatia bacterium
CGTTGCCAGCTAAAAGCGCGTGCTCGCAGCAATCCGGCCTGAATAAACGCCTGTCTCAAGGCTGGGCTGTTCAGTAATTCTCTCAGACCTTCGCTTAAAGATTTTGGGTCAGGTTCACTTAGGCGCACAGCCTGCCCGCCGATTTCTGGCAAGGCTCCTTGATTGCTGCTCAGTACCGGTATCCCTGAAGCCATGGCTTCTACTATAGGCAGACCAAAACCCTCGTACAAAGAGGGCTGCACATAGAGCACAGCCTGACGGTAAAGGGCTGGCAAATCATGATCCGCGACAAAACCTAAAAACCGTACGCCTTCAGGCTGGTTTTGCTGCACCCAGTGATGGACCTGTTCGGCTCCTGTCCAATCACTGCCAGCAAAGACCAGTTCACGTCCTTGGCGCAGATCTGGTGGCAGGGCCTGCCAGGCCTGAATCAGGCCCAGGTGATTTTTACCCGGATGCTCAATTCGGGCCACATACAGCAGATAGCCGGCTTGAAGGCCATGGCGAGACAGGACCTCGGCGTCCTCAGCCGTGGAGTCAGGGTTAAATCTAGGATGGCAGCCATTTAGCGCCAGACTCACGTCTTGAATCTTTGTGAGCGTGGCCAGATCGTGACGCGTTTGCTCACTGATGGCAACAAGATGGCCGGCGCGACGCAGTAAAGCCGGTAAAACGGCCTGCAGATAAAACTGGCGTAAGGGATCGTATTTGCGCGTCAGTTTGAGCGCTGCCAGATCGTGAACCGTTGTCACGACCGGAAGCGCTGACTGAATCAAGCAGCGCCGGTTGCCCGCCGGAATCACAACCGCCTGAGCGCCGCTATTTTTAACGATTGTCGGCAGGCGCCAGGCAAAAAACAGCAGATTCATAAACGGGCTTTGCCAGTGGCGGCTGACAGGCAGCAGCTGATGATGGCCTGGGCTTAAACAAAGTTGTAAGGCCTTCAGATCTGTCTCAAGTCCCAACAAAATCAAATCATGCTGATGCGAGAGTTCCGTGATAGTGGCTCGGATATATTCAGAAATTCCTGACTGCCCCTGATCATAGGGCATGGCGACATACAGCAGTTTCATGATTTGGCCTCCTGTAGCAGCGCGTCTCGGACTTCCGCTTCCATTAAGGCGCGAAGATCTGTCAGGCCCTTAACCCATTCTGGTAAAGGGCGGTTTGAAAGGACGCTGGCATAAGAGTCCGCGTGTTCGGGTTCATAGCCATGCATGCCCGGAAT
>CAJYHH010001017.1 GCA_913773825.1 Candidatus Sericytochromatia bacterium
GCGATATGGATCAGCCACTGGGCATCAGTGTTGGACATACCCTTGAAGTAGAAGAAGCGATTGCGACACTTAAAGGCGAAGGCCCGGAAGACTTACTTGAGGTCACCCTGACCATTGGCGCGATGCAGCTGCTGTCAGCCAATCGGGTTGAAAGCCTTGAAGAAGGCAAAATCTTGCTGCGACACCAGATTGATTCTGGTAAAGCAATTGTCAAACTGCGTGAGTTAATTGGTGCTCAAGGCGGCGATATTGGCGTGATTGAACATGCTGATTTAATGCCACAAGCCTCTCAGACCCTCGAGGTTAAAGCTGAGTCTGATGGTTATGTCAGTTCACTTGAAGCGTTGGCTGTTGGTGAAGCGGTACGTGTTATCGGCGGTGGCCGCCTGAGTAAATCAGATGAATTAGATTTAGGTGTTGGCGTCAAACTGCTGAAAAAGCGCGGCGACGCTGTCCGTCAGGGTGAGACCCTGGCTGTACTTTATTACAACGATGAATCCCGACTGCAAGCAGCTCGGGAAAATCTGGAGCGGGCATATGCAATCAGCGCTGAAGCCCCCGAGCCCGCCCAGTTGATTGGAGAAATTATATGGGCAAAGTAAAAGAACGTCCCCTGGTCGCCATTGTTGGCAGACCCAATGTGGGCAAATCGACTCTCTTTAACCGCTTTGTTGGCGAGCGTGCCGCCATTGTAGATGACCAGCCGGGTGTAACCCGCGACCGCCTTTATCTGCCATGTGAATGGCAAGGGCGTGAGTTTATCGTGATCGATACCGGCGGGATTATCTTTGGTGATGACGAAGATGAATTAAACGCCTCTGTTCAGGAACAGGCCTGGCTGGCGATCGACGAAGCAGAAGTTATTCTGTTTGTGGTTGATGGCGCAGCGGGCATGAATCCCATTGACGAAGTCATTGGTAAAGAACTGCGTTCACGCAAAAAGTCAGTGATTCTGGTTGTTAATAAATGTGATGAAGTCACCCAGGGCCCGATTAAAGCCGCTGAGTTTTATGAGCTTGGCCTGAGTGACCCCCGTCCGATTTCAGCGATTCATCGCCATAATACCGGTGACTTGCTGGATGAAATTGTTGAGCAACTTGGCATTGAACGCGGTGAAATTGAAGAAGATGAAGGCTTAAAGCTGGCGATTGTAGGCCGTCCCAATGTAGGTAAGTCTTCAATTGTTAACACTTTGCTTGGCGTTAAACGCATGACTGTCAGCGATATTTCAGGCACTACCCGTGATGCTACTGACTCAGTTTGTCAGTATCACGGTGAAAAATTTGTGCTGATCGATACCGCCGGGATTCGAAAGAAGTCCAAGGTTCGTTACGGCATTGAGCGCTTCTCTGTGGTTCGCGCCATTAAAGCGATCCAGCGTGCTGACGTGGTGGTCTTGGTCTTAGACGCCTCTGAACCTGTCAGCGAACAGGATCAGCGTATTGCCGGTATGGCCCAAGAGCTGGGCAAAGCTTCTGTGATTGTTGTCAATAAGTGGGATTTGATTGACGATAAGTCCAGCGGGGCCATGAATAAACATGCTGATGACGTACGCGACAAAATGTATTTTATGACTTATGCGCCGATTCTCTATACGTCAACTGTGACCAAAAAGCGCCTGCTGAGCATCTTTGACGTGGCTAAAGCAGCCAGTGAAGAAAATCAGCGCCGCATCACCACCGGTCTGTTTAACGAAGTCTTGAACGAAATTGTCGCCATGACGCCTCCGCCGGCACGTCGCAATAAACGTCCCCGCATCAGCTATGGCACCCAGATCGGCGTTCAGCCGCCGACCTTTGCGCTCTTTACCAATCATCCTGAGCTGATTGAAGATCCGTATCTGCGTCATATTGAGCGCAAGATGCGCGAAAACTTTGGCTTTAGCGGTACGCCCATTCGCTTCTTTAAACGTGAAGACGTTAAGCGTAAAGCCCGTGGACAGGCGCGTAAAGCCGGCCTCAAAACCGGTAAAAAGTCTGACGACGAACTTGACGTTGAAGATTCACTAGACAACGAAGCATAGATAAGAAGACGAGTGGACTAGAGGACTAAGGACGAATGGACTGAGGACGGGAAGAAAGATTTTTCTCTTCGTTCCGGGTCCATTAATCCATTTGTCCTTAGTCCTCTTCTACTGTGTCTGAACCAGTTCGTCTGTAATTCGGTAAGCGCCATCCAGCCAGTTGAGGATTTCACGCGCTGCCGGATGGTGATAGGCCTGGTAGCGGGAACGCAGCTGTTCAGCTTTTTCGCCTAAGCGATCTAGGCCAATATCCTGGAGTGTGAGGACATCTTCATGCAGGCGTTCACCCAGGTCTGGCCCAAGTAGAGCATGGGCTGCCCGTCGGCCTGCTGCGCGGTATTCATAGTTATCGCCCTGTAAATAGCTCTCAACCAGACTCAAAGCGGGAATACAGCTGAGATGAGGCTGCAGGGCAGGATTAATGCCGTGCGCTGAAATTTCATCGGCCATTGCTGCCGGGCGGCCGGTAAAGCCGCGCAGGTACAGATATTGAGACATACGCTGGCCGTCATTAACCGGATAGTTATCCCATAAAAAAGGTTTTCGTCTCAGTTGATGACTCACACGACGCAGATGGCCCAGTGAAAAAGCACGAGAGCAGACTTCTTCACCGGTCCAGAACACTTCAATTTTGGGATCCAGGGCTGCGCCTAAACGCTCAAGATAATCAGGCTCACGCTGGCCAAAGACCCGATCCAGAACCGGATCGTCTGAATAATAACTTGGGCAGACTAAGACGCGGTCAGCTTGGCTGCGTTCAGCTGCCCAATGGACAATTTCGGCTTGTTTTTCAGCCAGTTCAGGTAAGTCTCCTGGCATATCGTCAAACAGCAGGGCCAGATCCTGAACACCTAAGTTATCAAAGGCTTTTAGGCGTTGTTCTAGGGCATGGCGTGCGTCAGCATCAAAGGCTTTATAAATTTCATAAGGACTTAAGCCAATCCCAAAACGTACGTTTTGGGATTGGCAGGCCTCAGCTAAGTGTCTGAGTTCAGTAGCTGTCTGGCTGGGAAAATCTTCTTGCCAGCGGCGGCGTAAAAACGGATCTGCTTTAGGGGCATAGAGATAAAAGCGATAGCCGTGCGGGGCCAGTTTTTCGATGGTCTGGCGACGCTCTTGCCAGGTCCAGGGTTGGCCATAATAGCCTTCAATCATTCCAAGTTCAGGTAAGTGCATGCGCATCAGCATAGCGTTAGGGATAAACAACTGTCAGTGATAAAAAGCAGAAAATGACCGGTCAATTTGATGATTGTTGAGGCTATTCCGGGAAACCAAAGCGAACGGTCGGAAGTTTTTCGGCTTGTTTGCTCTGCTCACCAGGGTCTTCAAATTCAAAAGGATGGACTGAAGCGATGCGAAACTGTGCTGAACCCTGGCCAAAAAAGGTTTCAAAGCAAAAGCGTGAATCATCATGCTGAATCGTTTGCTGTTCAACTAAACCATTAAATTGCAGCAGGTGAATCACGCCTTGTTCCAGGCGCAACATGCCAAAGGGCTTCCACCACGAGACAGGTTCGGGTTCACCTGTTTTAAAGCTGACATCGCGAAAGGCCAAATACCAGGCCTGGGGTTCACGGGCCCCTTCAGAGCTACCGTCTTCAGCGTAAAACAGCTCGGGTTTAATCAGCATCGGCTTAAAATAATTGCGGCCTTTAGACGTATCGTGCAAAAAGTCCTGAATATACCAGCTGCCGTCAAAACTTGCGGCAATATCTGGCGGTGGCCAGTTATCAGGACTCAGGCTCAGCAAGCCATTTAAAAAAGCCAAGGCTTTATGCACAGAACCCCAGGTCAGATTCCAGGCTGCAGCGGCACAGCATTGCAGCATCACATCATGATCAATATCCAGCAATAAAAAGGGATCGACATCTAAGGCCTGAGCCAGCGCCAGCATCCGGTCCGGGCCTTTGGGCAGGCCTTCTTGCTGGCGGGCCCAGCGAAAAATCGTTTTGCGATGTGGCAGATCATCTAATTCTAAACTGCGCCCAAAGGCTGAAGTATTGCCTTCAAAGTCACGTTCAATCACCCGTTGAATCAGATCCTGGCGCAAACGAACATGATGGGCTAAAAGTTCTTTAAGCTCATCTGCGCTATGAAAACTGGATTTCATGCTGCCAAGACCTCTTGTAGCGCCTTAACAATGTCAATTTGCTCAGCTTCTGTGAGTTCTGGAAACAAAGGCAGCGACAGATTTTGGGCTGCACAGGCCTCTGATTCTGGCAAAGTGCCCTGCGGGTAGCGTTCAGCATAAAGAGTCTGGCGATGTAAAGGATGAGGATAATAGGGCAAACACTCAAAACCACGCTCTTTCATCGCTTGCATAATCGCGTCGCGATTGCCTGGAACCCGCAGAGCATAATGATGAAAGACGCTATAAGTCTGGTCTGAGACTTCTAAAGGCGGGCGCTGCACAGGGATGTTTGTTAATAACTGATCATAATGAGCGGCCAGTTCACGGCGGCGCTGGTTCCAGCCGTCAAGGTAAGGGAGTTTAACGCGCAAAACAGCGGCTTGTAAGGCATCTAAACGACTGTTGACGCCTAAAATATCCTGATAGTTTTTATGCTTTGAGCCATGCTCGCGCAGCATCAGCAATTGTTCATATAAGGCGTCATCGCTGGTTGTCACCAGACCACCATCCCCATAACAGCCTAGATTTTTAGTCGGAAAAAACGAAAAACAGCCCAAATCTCCAATTGCACCTGTTTTAACCCCTTGATAGCTGGCGCCAATTGACTGGGCACAATCTTCGACCACGCGCAGATTGTGCTGTTTGGCGAGGGCCATAATTGTGTGCATGTCGCAGGGGTAACCATGTAAATGGACCGGTAGCAAAGCGCGTGTGCGTGTTGTGATCGCTGCAGCCAGTAAATCAGCCCGTAAACAATCAGTCTGGGAATCAATATCTACAAACACCGCTTCTGCACCCGTCAGTGAAATGGCTTCTGCCGTCGCTAAAAAACTCATGCCGGTCGTAATGACTTCATCACCAGGGCCAATGCCTGCGGCTTTTAAGGCTAAAAAGAGCGCATCTGTACCTGAGTTGACGCCAATGGCGTACTTAACGCCTAAATATGCCGCAATCTCACTTTCAAACCCTGTTAATTCAGGACCTTTAATAAACCAGCCAGAGCGACAAACGGCT
>CAJYHH010001018.1 GCA_913773825.1 Candidatus Sericytochromatia bacterium
CTAAATTTAATCCTTGGGCAAAGCCGGCAGATTCTGCTAGGCGATAAGCTTCATAGTCATAGGCATCTAAAATTCTGGCGTCGGCTGAAGTCGGCGGCTTAAGCTGACGACTGGCCGGGTGTAAATAAATCAGCCAGTTATAATCAGAGTATTCTGCGGCACTAAAATTCTGTGGGTCAATTAAGACATCTGCACTGACTAAGCCCCCACGAATCGCCCACTGCTGCTCACTGCGAGAGCTTGCTTTTAACTGAGACATTAAAGCCGCCCGGCAGAGAATCTGACTTAAAAACGAAACACCCTGACCGCCTTGACCAGCAATCCAGATGCGCCAGCGCGGCTCACTCATTTGCGCAGCCCCACATTCTGATAAATCCCAAGCGGAAAGCGCTTTAAAATTCTGTGTTTAAGCTGTTCACGGGCTTGTAAAGGGGTGCAGTCCCAATAAGGCGGGCACCAGCCTAAAACTTCAATAAAGCTCAGTCCCTGGCCGTTTTCTTGATACAAAAAAGCATCGCGCAGGGCGAGTTTTGCGCGCTGGACAGCTTGCGGTTCATGTAAAGCAACACGCTGCGAAAAAGCCACTTCAGGCATTTTGGCAACCATTTCGGCCAGTTTAACCGGCTTGCCTGAACGCGCTGCAGAACGACCTAAACGGGTGCTGGTTGTCACTTGCCCGGTAAGCGTAGTCGGGCTCATCTGGCCACCGCTGCCAGCCATCACTAAATTATTTAGGCAGAGCACCGTAATCGACTCACCGCGTGCCGCCGCATGCATCAAAACATCTAAACCACGTGAGGCTAAATCCCCGTCCCCTTGATAAGTAAACACCATTTTGTCAGGAAAACTGCGTTTAATACCGGTTGCCACTGACGGAGCCTGACCAGGCGGAGCCTGAATCACTTTAAAGGGAAAATAGCGCTGCATCTCGCTTGAGCAACCAAAGCCTGCGACTCCTACAGCGCGCTCGTTCCAGCCCTGTTGGTCGAATAATTCGGCAATTAAAGCATGAAGCTGACTATGGGTACAGCCTGGACAATATCCCCAGCCAACATCATTAAGCGTCATAGCCGTCAGCCTCCAGTTGTTTACAAATTGCGGCTTTTAGCCCCGCTGGCGCAGAACGCTCCCAGGGCAAAGTAAGCGACCTGACATCACGACCCGGAAAA
>CAJYHH010001019.1 GCA_913773825.1 Candidatus Sericytochromatia bacterium
ACATCAGGAAGGGCAAAAAGAGCTTGCTTTGCGTTTTGTTCAGGCAGCTCGTGCAGGGCAGTTTGGTGAGCCTCGTTTGATGAACAATGAGGCCATTTTGTTATTTGAAACAGGCTGGCCTGAACAAGCATGCTTGCTGCTTGAGCATTGTCTTAAACAAAGTCCTGATTTTTTAGAGGGCCAAGAAAACTTGGTCGCCATACGACATTGGCTTGAAGTTAAAAGAACTTAATTTATTTTTTTATTTTTGTTAACCTTTGATTAATTTGTTTAATAAGCTGTTTTAGTATGTTTTGTTGGGAATTTAATTAAAAAAAAGAAATAAAAAATCGATTCGCATCTACTGTTAAAGCAGTGTGCATTTGCTGCGTTAATTGGGGTCAAGCTGTGTAAAAAATAGCTTTTAGCTGTTGGTGCGATCGCTTACAAAAATTTGACGCTAAATAGGGTTGAATGGTACATGTACAGACTAATGATGCAAGCGACGAAAAAATTTCATAAAAATATTTTCGCCGTGAGTGGAACTAAAAAGTCACACTAAGCGTCTACCTAGTCAGCCATCAACCAAGATATGTTTCACACCCGTGAGACGTCTAAAACTACACACACTCTCAAGGAGATGAATCCTGACATGCAAACGAAGCAGATCCTGAAGGGCGGCTTTGCCGTCGCAGCTACCATGTCCATGCTGGCAGCTTGCGGCCCCGCTCCGACGACTCCCAGCCCCAGCCCCAGCGCCACCGCCACCCCGGTTGCCACTCCGACTCCAACCGCTGAGCCGACTGCCAGCCCGACTTCTATGCCGACTGCTAGCCCCAGTGCTTCAGTTATGCCGACTGCTAGCCCCAGCGCCACTGTAAGCCCCACGGCTTCTCCCAGCGCAACGGTGAGCCCCAGTGCTCCCCTGCCTTCCGCTACTTCTGACATCTCAGTTGTTGAGCGCACCACCTTCAACGGTAAAGTGTTCGACGACACCGAAGCTCCTCTCGATGGCGTGACCGTCGTGGCTAAGTCGCTCAACAGCA
>CAJYHH010001020.1 GCA_913773825.1 Candidatus Sericytochromatia bacterium
GTTGATTTAGCCCATGGTGCGATGGTTGACGTAGCGCCTGAAGTCTTTAAAAGCCTGGATATCGAAGTGCATTTTCTGCACCGCGACCCTGATGGCATGAATATCAACGACAACTGCGGCTCGACCCATTTAGAGCCCTTAAAAGAGTTTGTCCGGTCACACAATCTGGATTTAGGCATTGCCTTTGACGGCGACGGCGACCGCTGTTTAGCGGTCGGCCCCAAAGGCGAAGATCTCGATGGCGATCGCATGATGTACCTCTGCAGCCGTTATCTGCCGCATCTGGCAGAAGAAAACACAGTTGTCGCAACCGTAATGAGCAATCTGGGCCTTGAGCTGGCGCTTAAAGCCAATCAACGGGAGTTGATCAGAACGTCTGTCGGTGACCGCTATGTGCTTGAAGAAATGGAGCGCGAAGGTTATCTGCTCGGCGGTGAGCAGTCCGGTCATCTGATTTTTAGACAGTATCAGGTCACGGGTGACGGCTTATTATCAGCGTTGCAGTTGCTTAACGCAATTAGTCGCTCAGGCAAAACCCTGCCAGAGTTGCTTAATGAGATTCCTACCTACCCACAACTGCTTAAAAACGTGATGGTTCAGCCCCAGTGGCAACGTGGCTGGAAAGACCACGAAGGCCTTAAACAGGCCATCAGTAAAGCCGAAACCCGCCTGGAAGGCACTGGTCGCTTACTGGTTCGGGCCTCAGGCACGGAACCCAAGCTGCGCGTCATGGCAGAAGGCCAGGATCCAGACTTAGTCAATTCAGTTGTGGATGAACTGGTTGATCTGGTTAAAGCTGAGATGGGTATTTAACTCCGTTTCAGCTCAAGAACTTATTAGTGTTAATCGTGTCCTTCCATGCCCCGACACGGAATCCAGGCCAAAGCTTACATCAAGAACCGCCTAGATTCCGCATCAGGTGGGGAATGGCACGATTTTTTGGTTTAAAGTTTTAACCTGCACCTGACAGAAGGGAACGCAAGAAAGGCCAAAATCTCCTCAGCAGCCCGATGATAAACACCTTGTTCACCCAAAAGCTGTTTTAACTCGTTTGCGGCCTGAATCCACTGATCAGATCGCTTGAGTTCAGCCAGCAGAGCTTGTTTAATCCGCTCAGCAGGCAGGTGTTGAACAAACTCTGACACCAAGTCACGCTGCAAGAGAATATTGGGCAGGGTAATCCAGGGCAATCTGACTAATTGTTTGGCAATGGTATAAGTCAAAGGTGAAACCCGATAGAGGGCAATCACAGGTCTGGCCAATAAAGCCGCTTCTAACACCATACTGCCAGATGCGCCGATAATCACATCAGCAGCCAGCATCGCCACATAACGCTGTTCAGCACCCAATGGCTGAGCAGGAAAATTTTCAAGCGCTTGTTTAGGCAAAAACTCAGCGGCAACCGGCATCAGATGTTGCCAATCAGCGGGCAAAAGACTGTGCACGGACTGCATTACAGGCAAGAGTCGCTTCACTTCGTGATAACGGCTGCCTGGCATCCAGCAAATCACCTTTTTGTCAGCTGAAAGACGAAGCTGCTGCCGGGCTTCAGCCTGCGTCAGGCCTGGCAATAAATCCCGCAATGGATGCCCCACAAAGCGCACCTGCAGACCCTGAGCCTGATAAAAAGCCGCTTCTGGGCCAAAGACTGACAAAATCAGATCTACATTTGCCGCAATTCGCCGGACGCCGCTTTTAAAGCCCCAGAGCCAGTCCTGCGGGGCGACAAAATAAATCACGGGAATCCCAAGTGACTTGGCAATTTCTGCCAGCTGTAGATTTAAGCCCTGAAAATCCACAAGGATGACAACATCAGGCCTGAGACGGCGCAACCAGGCCGCTAGGCGCTGTTTAAGCCCGTACATATAAGGCAGGCTGCTGAGATTTTCACTTAAGCCCACAGCCGAAAAGCGACGGACATCATCCAGCAAGTTAAGGCCGACAGCAGCCAGCCTGGGGCCGCCCAGGCCATAAGCTTTTAAAGCTGGGCAGCGCTGCTTCAGGGCGCTAAGCAGGCCTGCAGCAAACAAATCACCTGAGACCTCACCGGCTGAGAGAAAAATCAGCGGAGCATCCAAAATTATTTAAGCCTTTCACAAAGGATCGCTCAGAAGCGGTGTGTATGTCTTACAATGAGCTTCTGATTTTACTGATTGGAGAGCCTGATGCCATCGAGTCATTCTAACAAAGCGCCTGATCAACTGCGGGTTGCGGTTATACAAATCACGCCTACTTCTCATAAACGTGAAAATCTCGCCAAAGCAGCAAAACTGATTACAGCAGCGGCTCAAGATGGCGCAAAACTGATTGCCCTGCAAGAAATGTTTTTTTACCGTGGCTCTCACGATGATATGCCTGGTATTTCTGAACCCATTCCTGGTCCCACCAGTGAATGGCTGGCAGATCAGGCCCAAAAACATCAAGTCTGGCTTCATGGCGGAAGTTTATTTGAGCTAAATCCAGACGATCCAGCTCACTCTTTTAACACTTCACTGGTCTTTAATCCAAATGGTGAGCGTGTGGGCAAATATCGTAAAATTCATCTCTTTGAACTCCATCACGGTCAATCAGTCAGCGAATCAGACTACCAATGTGCAGGCCAGCCAGAAGATATTGTGACGGTTGAAACCCCCTGGGGTGGCTTAGGAATGAGTATCTGCTTTGATTTGCGTTTTCCTGAACTGTACCAGCATCAGGTGCGCCAGCAAAAAGCCAGAATCCTGAGCGTACCATCAGCTTTTCTGTTTAAAACCGGTGCAGATCACTGGGAAGTGCTACTCCGAGCCAGAGCGATCGAAACCCAGTGTTTTGTCCTGGCCGCCAACTGCATTAGCGACGAACATCCGGTTACCTATGGCCGGTCGATGATTCTTGACCCCTGGGGCAATGTCCTGGCCCGTATGCCCGATTGCGAAGGCTATATCACAGCTGATCTGGACTTTGACCAGCAGGATAACATCCGAAAAAAACTTCCGGTTCTGAGTTGAAGTTCGCCAAGGCTCTTAGCTCCTAGCCACTGGCCTCTGACGGAAGCTAATACAGCCGCTTGACGCTGATGTATAAAATCTTTAACGTGTAGAAGGGTTTCGTTCATCAGCATCATCGACTGGCAAATTAAACATTAGGGTTGTCTTTCAGTCAGCGAGGGATTGACGTTTAAATCCAAATCCAGATTTAGACTGTTAAGCAGGCCCGGATTTAAACTTAAATCATCAGCGCGAAAGGCTTCTTGCGTAGTCGCAGGCCGAATGACTTCTGATGGACAGTTCCGGCTATTACAGCTGCCGCTTGAATCACTCCATCCGCTTAGACGGCCCGGATACAGCGGGGCGCCATAAAAAGAGTCCCCATAACCGTAATAGCCTGAGCCATAAAACGGATCATAAACCCGATTAGAATAGTTCGAATAATAGCCATAAGCGCGATTATATGTGCCAACCCGGACTCTGACAGGCTGACTGGCATCGGTAATCATTCCGACTGAGCAACTGCTTAGCAGCATCACGCCCCAGCCCAGCAGCAGCGTCAAGACACTTGGCTTGAGTCCCCTGTTCATAAACGCCCCCCTTTTTCACTCACTCGTGAGCGAATCAGTTGTTCAGACAGCTCGTGACTGGCCACAGCAACCGCTTCGCGAATCAGGCTGGTAAAGCGTTCACTTTTCCAGGTCGGGTATTTTTCTGACTGACCTGTTGCCTGGCTTGAAAACAGAACTTCACCGGTTTTTAAATCCGTGACCGTGACGTGAACCTGAATACTGGCCCAGGTATATTCAGTTGGCTGGCGACGAGTCACTTCAGAAGTATGAATCTTGCCTACTGTGACGCTGCCGCTCAGCAACAGATCCGCATCCAGACGGCGGCCCAGTTCAAGGGCCTGAGCAGAATCAGCAACACTCTGTTGAGTAAAGCCTAATTGCTGTAGCGTGGCGTTAACCTGGCGCTGGTCTAATACTCTAAACCCTAAGCCAGATGCTGAGCTGAGGAGCTCAGTCTGAAAATGATCAAGCGCAGTCTGGGCAATCGTGGGATCTTGATCGCGAAGCCGATTGCTAAAGGGCATCATGATCAGACGAGGCGCATTGACGGCTGGCTGTGTACTCTCCTGAGCCTGAGCTGCTTGTTGCTGCGGACTGATAAAAGCGCTCAAGCCCAGCAGGCCTGCCATCATCCCCGCGATCACCAAAGAGAGAGTTTTCATGGCTTCACCCCCTGTGATCTGATCATAGTAGGCATGGGAGCAGATAATCAAGGTATCATCAGGCTTGAGAGCACTCTGCCAGTTAAAAATTCTATTAGGATTTTGCTGATCAGGGTACAAGCAGCGTAAAACGACCTGTACATGAGGAACAGAGATGCCAGAATTTTCACCGGAGATTCAAGCACTGCTGGTAACAGGCTATCTCAACCTAAGTGAGTCAGCACGCTTTAAGGTTCAGTTGTATCTCTGCCAAAAGGCCTTGGCTTATTGGGAAAAACAAGTCAGCCTTGAAGGCTCGCTTAGTTATATAGAAGGCATTGTGGGTACTTATCAGAAAGTTGATCTAAATTTACCTGCCGATGCCCGAGAGTGTAAGTTAAGTGGTGTAAACCTCCAAAGCCGTTAAGATAAAGGCAAGGAGGAAGTATGGACGACGAAAAGAAAGCCCTGATTCATGAGCTGGTGAAAGTGGGCAAGCTCAAAACCGTTGA